>JAGWNA010000089.1 GCA_028871555.1 Lysobacteraceae bacterium | reverse complement strand
GTGTTCGACCGCATCCGCGAGCTGTTCCGGCTGGCGCGCAAGGCCGAGCCGGAGGAGATCCTCAACCGCTCGATCAACAACACCTTGTCGCGAACCATCATCACCTCGCTGTTCACCAGCATCACCATGGGCGCGCTGTATTTCTTCGGCGGCCCGGTGGTGCGCGGCTTTGCCGTCACGATGCTGATCGGCATCGTGGTCGGCACGCTGTCCTCGATCTTCGTCGCCAGCCCGATCCTGCTGTGGCTTGGCGTGTCGAAGAAGGATCTGATGCCGGTGACCCGCGACAATCCTGAGCTCGCGCGCCGGCCGTAACCGCCGTTGGACCGCACGTCATGCCAAGGGGCCCGGCCATGCCGGGCCCCTTGGTTTTCCGGTGGCCGGAATTCTCCGCGAGCCTTGCGCGGCGGGTGCGTGCGCATCGCTTTGCGGCTCAATTTCCGCACGATTCGGCCGATAAGGCGATGTAGCGAGGAACGACGGATCCCGCAAAGGAGCGTTCATGCTGGTCTTGGTGGGTTCATTCGTGGTGCTGGCAAGTGTCGTGGGCGGCTATCTGCTTTCGCACGGCCAGTTGCTGGCACTGTGGCAACCCTACGAGTTGTTGATCATCGGCGGCGGCGCGCTGGGTGCGTTTCTCACCGCCAATCCGGTCAAGGTCGTCAAGGCGTCCATGCACGAGATGGTCGGCCTGATGAAGGGGCCCGCCTATCGGCGCGAGGACTATGTCGACCTGCTCGCCCTGCTGTATGACATTTTCGGCGTGATGCGCAAGGAGGGCATTCTCGGGCTGGAGACGCACATCGAGGATCCGCAGGCCAGTGCGGTGTTCTCGGTCTATCCACGGCTGTTGCGCGAACACCACCTGATCGAGTTCACCACCGATTGCCTGCGCCTGATCGTCGGCGGCAGCATGAATCCGCACGAGCTGGAGCAATTGCTGGAAGTGGAACTGGAAACGCACCACCAGGAAGCCGAGGCGCCCGCGCAGGCGGTGATGAAGACGGCCGACGCGCTGCCCGGTTTCGGCATCGTGGCCGCGGTGCTCGGCATCGTCACGACCATGTCGCAACTGGGTGGCGATACCTCGCAGATCGGCGAGCATATTGCCGGCGCGCTGGTAGGTACGTTCCTCGGCATCCTGCTGAGCTACGGCTTCATCGGGCCGCTGTCGGCGGCGATGGAAAATCGCGCGCAGGAGGACGGCATGGCCTTCGACTGCGTCAAGGTGGCGCTGCTGGCCAGTCTGCGCGGCTACAACCCGAAGGTGGCGGTGGAATTCGGGCGCAAGTCGCTGTCGGCGAAATCGCGGCCGAGCTTCCAGGATCTGGAGGACCACCTCAAGGGCGACCGGGCCGGAGCGCCCGCATGAGCGAACACAGTGCGGCGACCCCGATCATCGTGCGCCGGGTCAAGCGGCGCATACACGCTCATCACGGCGGGGCATGGAAGGTGGCCTACGCCGATTTCGTCACCGCGATGATGGCGTTTTTCCTGGTGATGTGGCTGATCGGGGTGGGCACGCGCGAGCAGCGTGCAGCCATTTCCGAGTACTTCAAGAACCCCAGCATGACGCCGGGTACGGCAACCATCGCGCCGCCCGGGCGGATCGGCCCCGGTGGCGCCAGCGACAGCATGATCCAGCTCGGCGGCGCGATGGACATGTCGCACGGCCCCGGCAAGGACAAGCACGGTGTGGAGACGGCCAAGGGCGAGAACAAGCCGGACAGCAAGCAGGCCGAGCAGCAGGCGCGTCGCCAGGAACGGGCGCAACTGGAGCAGCTGATGCAGCAGCTGCATGCGGCGATCGAGAAAAGCCAGGCGCTGGCGCCGTTCAAGGATCAGCTGCTGCTCGACATCACGCCGGAAGGGCTGCGCATCCAGATCGTGGACAAGCTCAACCGGCCGATGTTCGATCTGGGCAGTGCGAAACTCAAGCCGTACACCATCGCGATCCTGCATGAGCTGGGCCGCTTCATCAATCGCGTACCGAACAAGATCAGCATTTCCGGCCATACCGACGATGCGCCGTACAGCAGCGACCATGCCTACAGCAACTGGGAGCTGTCGGCGGACCGCGGCAACGCCGCGCGCAGGGCGCTGATCGATGGCGGCCTGGCCGACGGCAAGGTGGCGCGTGTCGTGGGCCTGGCGGCCGCGGTGCCGTTCGACAAGGCGGACCCGCGCGACCCGAGCAACCGCCGCATCAGCATCATCGTGATGACCAGAAAGGCCGAGCGGGCCGCGCTGTCGCAGGAGTCTTTCGGAAAAGATCCCGACGACGGCGGATCGGCGCAGGCGCCGACCGCATCGGCGGGAAAGCCCGCATCGCCGCTGCCGCCCCTGCCGCCCGTCATCAAGCCGGCCGGCCGCGACGGGGCCGGAGTGCAACCGGCAGCGGGACGGCCGGCATCGCCCTGATCCCGGAGGCCGCGAACAATCCCGACCGCCGCAGCGAAGACACATTCGAGGAGTTCGGTGATGCGCGCACCGAAACGTCTAAACCGACATGAGAGTTCCCCCGGCTCTGCCGGGGGAACTCTCATGTCGGTTTAGGGGAGAAGGTGCTATGGATCGATGTCCTCTGACGCCCTCGCGCATCATTTCTTTTTGGGATTCAGCTCGGCGGCGTCGAATGTTAGGCCTGGGACTTGTGCAGGTGCGCTGGTCAGCGAGACGCTCATGACCTGGCAGACGAAACCTGGGCGCATTTCCGGGTCGTCTGGTGTCTTGCCGATGTTGGATACTCCAATGCCAAAATTGACGCCGAACATCCAAATGCCCTGGTGAATGCCTTGGTGCTTGAGTAGGGCAGTCATGATCTCTTTGGGGTCGAAGTTGTATGCAGCGGGCTCAGCCATTGGTAGATCTCGTTGCCAAAGTTAAGAACGGTCGGGGAGCGCAAATCGTTCGCATGGCGCTGTGTGGAATGTATGTAGCCTCAGCCGTGTTGGTGCTGTGTTGATGGTTCTGCAGCACGCTGGCCGAATAGATGCCGTCATAACTTAACAGCATGGCCGTGTGTGCTATGAGCGTGGGGCGAAGATCCTCAACGAGCCTGTCAGCTATTGATTTGGCGCCTACGAACGTAGCCAACGCATTCGTCAGGAACTGATTAATGCTCGCTCCTTCGGACATAGCCATCTCTGCGACGCGCTTGTGAAGGCCACGAGGGATGCGAAGGGCCAGCTTGCCGCTGTAGCCATATAGTTGAATTGGCTCAGGGATGGGCTGCTGCAATGCAAGTTGGGCCTCGATCCACGAGAGGGCGGCAGATTCCAGGTTTGCCAGAGCCTCACTTGGTGAGTCGCCGTCGGCGATGCAACCCGGAAATT
The DNA here is from genome assembly GCA_028871555.1 of Lysobacteraceae bacterium. Taxonomy (GTDB): domain Bacteria; phylum Pseudomonadota; class Gammaproteobacteria; order Xanthomonadales; family Rhodanobacteraceae; genus Rhodanobacter. The sequence goes on along the minus strand of JAGWNA010000089.1, from coordinate 7,173 downwards.
CTTGGATTGTTGCAGTGTAACCGCCGGACTCATCGGGAGTTAGTCGCCGAGCATAGGGGCGGGAGAACAGGCTTTTCGCCTGTTCCACCAATGCATCTGGTTTTGTCACCAGCACTTTTCGAGAGGTCACTCGTTGTTCTCCATCAAAAACAGCTCCCATTCGTCTACATCGCTGAGGAGAGCTTCCACGATGCTCAATACGGTTCCGCGCTTCATATCGCCAGCGTGTTTCGGAATCGACAATGGCGGCGATAACTCAGGTGCATCCTCTCTTACATACGTCGGCTCTTTGCCACGGTTGCTCTTTGTGCGGCCAAGCTTTTCGGCGAGCGAAACGAGTGCCTTATACCTGACGCCAACGGGCGACGCTTGGATTTGTTCCAACGTCGCCTTGATCTTTTTGAGCTTACGAGGGGTCATGATACCACCGGTGATATCGTCGCAGGCAAGACTCCTTCCAGCCGCGAACCAGGTCGAACGGTATCATGGCTCCGGAAAACGGAGGCAATTTGGTGCCGGCTCGGCTGCTGTGCTGCTTTTCTGAGCCATTCAATCGGTCATCAAAGTCATAAGTGCGTGGCAACCGCTGTGTCTGAGGCTGATCTGCACACCTGTTCGCTGATCACAAGCAGTTGGTGCCGATGATCAAGTTCAGCGGTGCGCACGGGTGGACCCGATGACCGGATTTGCCTGCAATGCGTCGCCGATACGGGCGTCCGGCGGAGGTCGTAGCACGGGCATTCGCTTCGGTCGTGGCAGGTGGGCGGTTTTTCGCGGCCGCTCAGCCGGCGTGGCCGATGCCGGGGGCGCCCGGCATCGGCGCACGGATGGCCTGCATGCGTCCGGGCGTTCCCACGTCGGTCCAGACGCCGTGGTGATGGAAGCCGGTGACGGTGCCGGCGGCGATTGCCGCACGCAGCAGCGACACGAGCTTGAAGCGCGGCGGGGTCGGGCCGGCGTCGCCGGTGCCGCCGATCGCCTCTTGCCAGCCATCCAGAAACTGACGGCGATAGATACCCAGTCCGCTGAAGGTCAGCCGCGGTTCGCCCGTGTCGTGCAGCAGGCCTTGTGCATCCAGTGCGAAGTCGCCGTGAGGGTGATGTTCCGGGTTGTCCACCATCATCAGATGAGCCAGGCCTGGCGGCTCGGCGGGCAGGCTGGCGAAGTCGGCGTCGGTCCAGATGTCGCCGCTGAGCGCGATGAACGGCGCGCTGCCCAGCAGCGGCAGCGCGTTGAGCATGCCGCCGCCGGTTTCCAGCGCCGTCGCACCCTCGTAGGCGTAGCGGATCCGCAGGCCCCAGCGCGAGCCGTCGCCCAGCGTATCGGGGAACTGCCCGGCCAGATGCGAGGTGTTGATCACCACGTCATGCACGCCGATGGCGGCCAGCTTTTCCAGGTGCCACGCGATCAGCGGCTTGCCGCCCACCGGCAGCAGCGGCTTGGGCGTGTGGTCGGTCAGCGGGCGCAGGCGCTCGCCGCGGCCCGCGGCGAAGATCAGTGCGTGTCTCATGCCGCCACCGGCACGGTGAGGTCGCGCCCGCCGGCGCAGCGTTCCAGCAGCGCGGCCAGTCCGGCCAGCTCGGGATAGCCGCGCGCCACGTCGATCACGTAGGCAAACACGCGCGGCAAGTCGTCGAGGTAGCCACGCTTGCCGTCGCGATACCACAGGCGGCAGAAGATCCCCAGCACCTTGATGTGCCGCTGCAGTCCGATCAGGTCGAACCAGCGCAGGAAGCGGGTCCGGTCGATGCCGGCGTCGAGCAGGCCCGCCGCGCGCAGGCGCCGCCGGTAGTTTTCGACCCAGTCTTCGACACGCCCGCGCTGCCACGCGATGTAGCAGTCGCGCAGCAGCGAGGCGAGGTCGTAGGCGATCGGGCCGTGCAACGCGCCCTGGAAGTCGATGATGCCGGGGTTCGCAATCCAGGAGGCGCCCCGCTTGCGCGGCATCTGCCCCTCCATGGGCAGGAGCCCGCTCGCGGGCGATGCTCTTTTGCTGCCATCCGAAGCATCGCCCGCGAGCGGCCCCCTGCCGGGCGAGTCGACGATCAGCAGGTTGCGTGAGTGGAAATCGCGGTGCACGAAGCAGCGTGGCTGCTCCAGCGCGCTTTCCAGGATCAGGGCGAACGCGGCCTCCATTTCCGCGCGGGCATCGCCATCCGGTGTGCAACCCAGATGATGGCCGAGGAACCATTCCGGCATCAGTTCCAGCTCGCGGCGGAGAAAGGCGGCGTCGTACGGCGCCAGGTCGCTGGCATCGACGGCAGTCTGCATGCGCAGCAGCGCCTCCAGCGCATCGCCATACAGCGCATCGACCGAGGCATCGTTCAAGGCGGGCAGGTACAGCCGCGAGCCCAGGTCTTCGATCAGCACGAAGCCGCGCGCGGGATCGGCGGCGTGCACGGCCGGCACGTGCAGTCCCGCGGCGGCGAGCTTCCTGCCGATGGCCAGCCACGGTGCGGCGTTTTCCAGTGCCGGCGGGGAATCCATCAGGATCCAGCTCTGCCCGGCATGCCGGGCACGCCAGTAGCTGCGGAAGCTGGCGTCCGCCGACGCCGGTGCCAGCATCAGCGAGTCGTCGCCGAGCGTGCTGCGGATCCAGTCCAGGCGGGCGGTGGCGCGATCAGGGGTTTTCATCGACACGGATCAGGTAAAGGTGTTTCAGCTTATCGCCCCGGCGGCCCGGGGAGAACCGCGACGGCGTGAAGCGGGCGCGATTTTCCCCGGAGCGTGCCGCGGCATGACGCAACGGCGGGTGGCCTGCCACGCTCAGGACGGGTTGCAGGCCTTCTCCTCATGCAGGGCCAGATCCAGGCCGATCTGCTCCTGCTCTTCGCTGACCCGCAGTCCGAGCGTCCAGTCGATCAGCTTGAGGATGACCAGGCTCAGTACGGCACTCCAGGCCACGGTGAAACCCACCCCCCGGGCCTGGATCCAGAGCTGTCCGCCGAGGCTGGCCACATGACCGAAGCCGCCAAGCTTTGCCGAAGCCAGCGGACCGGTGAGCAGGGCGCCGATGATGCCGGCGATCGCATTCACGCCGAACACATCGAGCGCGTCGTCATAACCCAGTTTGTGCTTCAGCCGGGTTGCCGTGTAAAAGCAGGCCGGGCCGGCCAGCAGGCCCAGCAGCAGTGCGCCGCCCGGACCGACCGTGCCGGCCGCTGGCGTCACGGCGATCAGCCCGGCGATGGCGCCGGAAACCGTGCCCAGCACGCTGGGGCGACGGTGGATCAGCCATTCGACGGTGATCCAGCCGATGGCGCCGCTGGCGGTGGCGGTCTGGGTCGCCAGCATGGCCATGCCGGCGCTGCCGTCGGCGGCCATCGCGGAGCCGGCATTGAAGCCGAACCAGCCCAGCCAGATCAGGCTGCCGCCGATGACGGTATAGCCCAGATTGTGCGGCGGCATGGGGGTTTCGGGGTAACCGCGCCGCTTGCCGATCACCAGGCAGGCGACCAGCCCGGCCATGCCGGCATTGATGTGCACCACCATGCCACCGGCGAAATCCAGCACGCCCATGTCGCCCAGCAGCGAGCCGGGGCCGCCCCACACCATGTGCACCATCGGCAGGTAGACCACGCTGAACCACAGGCCGCTGAACCAGAGCATCGCGCTGAATTTCATGCGCTCGGCGAAGGCCCCCACGATCAGCGCGGGCGTGATGATCGCGAACCCCAGCTGGAACATCACGAACACGCTCTGCGGCACGGTGTGGTGCAGCGTGGCCGGTTCGAGTCCGGCCAGCATCAGGCTGTCGGTTCCGCCGATGACCGAGTGCAGGTTCACCACGCCGGCATGCATGCCCGCGCGGCTGAAGGCCAGCGAGCAGCCGTACGCCACCCACAACACGCTGACCAGGGCAGCGATCGCGTAGCACTGCATCAGTACCGACAGCAGGTTCTTGCTGCGCACCATGCCGCCGTAGAAAAGCGCCAGACCGGGGATGGTCATCAACAGGACCAGCGTGGTCGCGGTCAGCATCCATGCGGTATCGCCGCTGTCCAGTTGCGGCGCCGCCTGCGCCATGGTTGTCGTCGGCATCGCTGCGCTCAGCACCAGCGCGGCGCATGCGACACGGCGCACTCCCGGCGCTTCCCGTCCCCCGCTGCCGATTCGGTGGCGACCCGGCTCGGCGCCGACTTTGCGCATGATGGCGGTGATCCATTTCATGTCCGGTCTCCCGCTGCGTGGCCTCTTCAGGGTCCAGCACGATGCATGCCGCCGTGGCACGGCAGGTGATCGTCATCGATTTCAGCGGGTTGCCTTTCGCTCAGGTCCGGCCGATGCACGGTGGTCAGGCAAACGGTACGGCGGATTGCCCGTTGCTGGTGCAACCACGACGACGTTGACGGCGCCGGCTCTAAGTTGACGGCGCCGGTTCTAATCAGTACCATTTTAGTCCCGATTCAAGGCGCCCACGGCAAGACACCCATGCTCCGCGTCAGCCGATTGACCGATTACGCCACCGTCGTGATGACCTGCATCGCCGCCAGCCCGAGTGAGGTGCTCAGCACGGCGCAGATCGCCGACGCCACGCATCTGGAGCTGCCCACGGTGAGCAAGCTGCTCAAGACGCTGGGCCACGCCGGGCTGGTGGAGTCGTTCCGCGGCGTCAATGGCGGCTACCGGCTGGCGCGGCCGGCCAGCGCGATCAGCCTGGCCGAGATCGTCGAGGCACTGGAAGGCCCGATCGGCATGACCGAATGCGGCGTGTCCGAAGGCCAGTGCGACCGCGAGTCGCAATGCGGCGTGCGCGGCAGCTGGCAGCGCATCAACAGCGTGCTCGACGATGCGCTGCGTGCGGTCAGCCTGGCCGACATGCTGCGCCCGCCGGTGCATCGCACGCGGGTGACCGTCGCCCTCAGCGAATTGAAAGGCAGAACCACGGCATGAGCAGCACGAGTACCGAAACGAACGTCACGCGGCGTGACAACGCCGAGGTCGTCGAGGCGCTGGGGCGCAGTTACGCGGCAGGCTTCGTCACCGACATCGAAACCGACTGCCTGCCGCCGGGGCTGTCCGAGGACATCGTGCGGCAGCTCTCGGCGCTCAAGCGCGAACCGCCGTGGATGACCGAATGGCGGCTCGGCGCATACCGGCATTGGCTGACCATGCCGATGCCGGACTGGGCCAGGTTGAAGATCGATCCGATCGACTACCAGGCGATCAGCTACTACGCCGCGCCGAAGGCGAAGCCGAAATCGCTGGCCGAGGTCGATCCGGCGCTGCTGGAGACCTACGAGAAACTGGGCATCCCGCTGCATGAACGCGCCGCGCTGGCGGGCGTGGCGGTCGATGCGGTGTTCGACTCGGTGTCGGTCGGCACCACCTTCCGCAAGCAGCTGGCCGAGGCCGGCGTGCTGTTCTGCTCGATGAGCGAGGCGATCGGCGAATACCCCGAACTGGTGCAGAAGTACCTGGGCAGCGTGGTGCCGGCCGGCGACAACTTCTTCGCCGCGCTGAATTCGGCGGTGTTCTCCGATGGCAGCTTCGTGTTCATCCCGAAGGGTGTGCGCTGCCCGATGGAACTGTCCACCTATTTCCGCATCAACGCACAGAACACCGGGCAGTTCGAGCGCACCCTGATCGTGGCCGAGGAAGGCAGCCACGTGTCCTATCTGGAAGGCTGCACCGCGCCCAGGCGCGACGAGAACCAGCTGCATGCGGCGGTGGTCGAACTGGTCGCGCTGGAAAAGGCGCAGATCAAGTATTCCACCGTGCAGAACTGGTACCCCGGCGACGAGAACGGCGTGGGCGGCATCTACAACTTCGTCACCAAGCGCGGCGACTGCCGCGGCGACGATTCGAAGATCAGCTGGACCCAGGTGGAAACCGGCTCGGCGATCACCTGGAAATACCCCAGCGTGGTGTTGCGCGGCGACCGCTCGGTGGGCGAGTTCCATTCGGTGGCGCTGACCCATCATCACCAGCAGGCCGACACCGGCACCAAGATGATCCATCTCGGCAAGGACACCAGGTCCAAGATCGTGGCCAAGGGCATCAGCGCGGGCTTGAGCTCCAACAGCTACCGCGGCCTGGTCAAGGTGGAGAAGGGCGCCGAGGGCGCGCGCAACTACACCCAATGCGACTCGCTGCTGATCGGCAAGCGCTGCGGCGCGCACACGTTTCCCTACATGGAAGTGAAAAACCCCACGGCGATCGTCGAGCACGAGGCCACCACCTCGAAGATCTCCGACGACCAGATGTTCTATTGCCGCTCGCGCGGCATCCGCGAGGAAGACGCGGTGTCGATGATCGTCGACGGCTTCTGCAAGCAGGTGTTCAAGGAACTGCCGATGGAGTTCGCGGTGGAGGCGAAGAAGCTGCTTGAGGTCAGTCTCGAAGGTGCTGTCGGCTGATGTGCAGGAGCGCACTCCGTGCGCGATCCCCCTTGCCGGCAACACCATCGCGCACAAGGTGCGCTCCTACAGATTGCGATGAGTTGGAACCATGCTGAAAATCGAAAACCTGCACGCCCGCGTCGAGGGCAAGGAAATCCTCAAGGGGCTCAGCCTCAGCGTCAACGCGGGCGAGGTGCACGCGATCATGGGGCCGAACGGCGCCGGCAAGTCGACGCTGGGCAACGTGCTGTCCGGGCGCGACGGCTACGAGGTCACCGCGGGCACCGTGATCTACAACGGCATCGACCTGCTGTCGCTGGCGCCCGAGGCGCGCGCCGCCGCCGGCGTGTTCCTGGCGTTCCAGTATCCGGTGGAGATTCCCGGCGTCAACAACACCTACTTCCTGCGCGCGGCGCTGAATGCGCAGCGCAAGGTACGGGGCGAGAGCGAGCTCGATTCCATGCAGTTCCTGAAGCTGGTGCGCGAGAAGCTCAAGGTGATGCAGATCTCCGACGATCTGCTGCACCGCGCGGTCAACGCGGGCTTTTCCGGCGGCGAGAAGAAGCGCAACGAGATCTTCCAGATGGCCGTGCTGCAGCCGCGGCTGGCGATCCTCGACGAGACCGATTCGGGCCTGGACATCGACGCGCTGAAACAGGTCGCGCAGGGCGTCAATGCGCTGCGCTCGCCCGAGCGCTCGTTCCTGATGATCACCCATTACCAGCGCCTGCTCGATTACGTGGTGCCGGATTTCGTGCACGTGCTGGCCGACGGCCGCATCGTCGAGAGCGGCGACAAGTCGCTGGCGCTGAAGCTGGAGGAACACGGCTAC
>JAGWNA010000088.1 GCA_028871555.1 Lysobacteraceae bacterium | reverse complement strand
ACGAAGCGGTCGCGATTGGGCCACCGCGGATTGCCCGGGTTGAACTGCAGGAAATCGTTCCACAACACCTCGGCGATGTCGGCCATGCCCATCGGCATGCCCGGGTGACCGGACTTGGCCGCCTCCACGGCATCCATGGCAAGGGCGCGTACGGCGTTGGCGAGTTCGCGGCGGGTGGTCATCGGCAGATCTCCGGCAAGCTTGGCAAAGCGCCGATTGTCGCCGATCAGGCGGGCGCTGTCGCCTCGATCACTGCATCCGGATGCTGTTTTCGATGCCTGCGCGCAGCGGGCGGTGAATTAACTCACCCTTAATTCCCGCGAGCTGGATACGGCTTGGCTTCAGGCTGGAATGCGTCCAATGGCGACGCGCATTTTCACGCGCAGCCGTCTTCGCCCATCCCCAGGTGCTGGCGGTTCGTTTGGCATAACAACAGGAGAATCTCCATGAACAGAACCCTGCTCGCCCTCACTCTCGCCACGGCCGGTGTGTTGGCCGTTCCCGCCGCGTCTGCGCAAAACACGTCGTCCGACAATGGCGGCTGGTTCGTCAACGGCAACGTGGGGCGGACCTCGCTCGACCACGGCCCGTACAACGACCACGACACCGGCTACGCAGTCAATGGCGGCTATCGCTGGTCGCTCGCGCCGAGCTTTGCATTGGGTGCCGAGGTCGGCTACAACGATCTGGGCAACATCCACCCGAACAACATCTTCAACAACCAGCCCGTGGTGGACCGGAGCAGATCCCAGCTGCACGGCTGGACCGCCGGCGTGAACGGCCACCTCAACCTCACGCCGAACTGGTATCTCAGCGCGCGCACCGGCTTGTACAGCTGGACCGGCCACGGCCTCAGCAATGATGTCAACCCGATCCGCAAGCGGCTGAACGACAACAGCTACTACGCCGGTGCCGGCATGGGTTACGACTTCAGCAACAACGTCAGTGTCGGCCTGAACTACGACCACTACGACGCCAAGAGGCACAACGTGGATCTGAGCACCGACCTGGTCTCGGTCAGCGCCGAATACCGTTTCTAGGCGCCTGTCAGTTCAATCCTGCCGTCAGGACGGGCGCCGATCGGCGCCCGTCTCCATTTCTTCCCGGCGCGGCGCCGGGTTCTTCAGCCACGCGCCGGCCCGGGCATCCGACGGGGCGCAAGCCTGGAACGGAATCGACCTTTCGCGCAGATCGAATCTCCGAGCGACGGTTTTCAAAGTGGCCACCGCTACAATGGGCGGATGTCCCTCATCCAGCTGCAACGCGTCGACTTCAGCATCGGCGGCCCGCTCCTGCTCGAACACGTCGATCTGTCGATCGAGGCGAACGAGCGGGTGTGCATCGTCGGCCGCAACGGCGAAGGCAAATCCACCCTGATGAAGCTGCTCGCCGGCGAGCTGCAGGCCGACGACGGCGAAGTGCGGATGCAGAGCGGCGTGGTGATCGCGCGGATGGCGCAGGAGGTGCCGCAGGGCACCGCCGGCAACGTGTTCGACGTGGTGGCCGAGGGACTGGGCGATCTCGGCCACCTGCTGGCGCGCTATCACCACCTGCTGCATCGGCTGGACACGCAGGCCGATTTCGACGCGCTGGGCGAGGTGCAGCACCAGATCGAGGCACAGCATGGCTGGGATCTGGATCGACGGGTGACCGAAGTGCTGACCCAGCTGGAGCTGCCCGGCGACACCGACTTCGCCGCGCTGTCCGGCGGCATGAAGCGCCGCGTGCTGCTGGCGCAGGCGCTGGTGCGCAAGCCCGACGTGCTGCTGCTGGACGAACCGACCAACCATCTGGACATCGAGGCGATCGACTGGCTGGAAGGCTTCCTCAGGCAGTTCGCCGGCAGCATCGTCTTCGTCACCCATGACCGCAGCTTCCTGCGCGCGCTGGCGACGCGCATCGTGGAGATCGACCGCGGCGCGCTCACCGACTGGCCGGGCGACTACGACAACTACCTGCGCCGGCGCGAGGAGCGCCTGCACGCCGAGTCGCAGGCCAATGCGCTGTTCGACAGAAAGCTGGCGCAGGAGGAAGTGTGGATCCGCCAGGGCATCAAGGCCCGGCGCACCCGCAACGAGGGGCGCGTGCGCGCGCTGAAGGCGCTGCGCGTGGAGCGTGCGCAACGGCGCGAACTGGGCGGCAACGTCAAGATGACCGCGGCCAACGCGCAGGCCTCCGGCAAGAAGGTGATCGACCTCAAGCACGTGCACCAGGCCTACGATGGCCGCGTGCTGATCGACGACCTCACCACCACCGTGATGCGCGGCGACCGCATCGGCATCATCGGCCCCAACGGCGCCGGCAAGAGCACCCTGCTGAAGATCATGCTGGGCGAACTCAAGCCGCAGCGCGGCAGCGCCGAACTTGGCACCGGCATCCAGATCGCCTACTTCGACCAGCACCGGCTGCAGCTCAACGACCAGCTCAACGCGCTGGACAACGTGGCCGAGGGCCGCGAATACATCGAGCTGGGCGGCCAGCGCAAGCACATCATCGGCTACCTGCAAGACTTCCTGTTCTCACCCGAACGCGCCCGCGCGCCGATCACCCGCCTGTCCGGCGGCGAGCGCAACCGCCTGCTGCTGGCCAAGCTGTTCGCGCAGCCGTCCAACCTGCTGGTGATGGACGAGCCCACCAACGACCTCGACGTGGAGACGCTGGAACTGCTGGAAGAGCTGCTGACCGACTACCAGGGCACCTTGCTGCTGGTCTCGCACGATCGCGCCTTCCTCGACAATGTGGTCTCCAGCACCCTGGTGCTGGAAGGCAACGGCCGGATCGGCGAATACGTGGGCGGCTACACCGACTGGCTGCGCCAGCGGCCCGGCGCGGCCGCAGCAGTCGCTGCCGCCAGGCCCGGCCCCATCCGCAGCGAAGCCGCACCCGTGACCACAGCCAGGCGCAAGCTGAGCTTCAAGGATCAGCGCGAACTGGAGCAACTGCCCGCACGCATCGAAAACCTGGAACGCGAGATCGCGGCCCGTGCCGAAGCGATGAACGCGCCCGACTTCTTCAGACAGGACAGCGCCGCCATCGCTTGCGCCAATGACACCGTGACCAGGTTGCAAGCAGAGCTGGAAGCGGCATACGCGCGCTGGTCCGAGCTGGACGGCTGACTCCCCGGGTCGGCCGGCGGGCGGTGCGCTCGAAGCCCGATCCACGGCGGCATGCCGCCGTGCCCGCGGGCATCGCTGCATGCGCCGATGATGACTCCGGCCCAGCCACGTCGGCATCGGCACGCCCGCGGCGTATCATCCGCGGATTGCCCCTGCGGATTCCGCACCATGTATACGCTCTACTACAGTCCCGGTGCCGCCAGCATGCTGGTGCATCTGACCCTGCTCGAAATCGGCGCGCCGCATGCGCTGGAACGGGTCGATCTGGAGGCCGGCCAGCAACGCAGCGCAGCCTATCTCGCGCTGAACCCGAACGGCGTGGTGCCGACGCTGCTGGTCGACGGCGTGCCGCACGGCGAGGCGGCGGCGCTGACGCTGCTGCTGGCCGAGCGCCATCCCGACGCGGCGCTGGCGCCGCCGCCGGACAGCCCGCAGCGCGCCGAGTATCTGCAATGGATGCTGTATCTGGCCAACTCGCTGCAGCCGGCATACCGGTGCTGGTTCTACCCCGACCAGCATGTCGCCGATGGCGCCGCCGGCATCAAGGAAGCGGCGCGCATCGGCATCGAGGCGTGCTGGTCGCGTATCAACGCACACCTGGCCACGCATGGGCCGCACATGCTCGGCGCCACGTTCAGCGTGGTCGACCTGTACGCGCTGATGCTGATGCGCTGGTCGCGCAACATGCCGCGCCCGGCCACGACCTGGCCACACGTCGCCGAACTGGCCGCGCGGCTGAAGACGCGGCCGTCATGGAAGCGGCTGTGCGACACCGAAGGCCTGGCCGAGTGGGCGTAGCGGCGCAGTTGCAGGAACGGCTTCAGCCGGTGTTCTGCAGGCCTTGCGAGACGCCGTTGACGCAGGCGACCAGCGCCTGCAGCAGGGCGTCGTCCCGACAGTCATCGGCCCGCCAGCGCTTGAGCAGGTCGACCTGCAGCAGGCTCATCGGATCGACGTAGGGATTGCGCAGGCTGATCGATGCGGCGAGGCGGGGGGCGTCCCGCAGCAAGGCCGCATTGCCCTTGAGGCGCAGCAGCCAGTGCCGGGTGCGCGCGAACTCGTCGCGGATCATGCCGAACATTTCGCCGTGCAGCGGACCGGACAGTTTCGAGAACGCCTCGGCGATATCCAGGTCGCACTTGGCCAGCACCATCTCGACGTCGTCGAGCAGGTTGCTGAAAAACGGCCAGTCGCTCGCCATCTCGATCAGCGCCGCTTCGCCGAACTCCTTTGCGCCCTGCTCCAGCGCGCCGCCCAGGCCGTACCAGCCGGGCAGGATCGAGCGGCACTGGGTCCATGCGAACACCCACGGTATCGCGCGCAGATCCTGTACGCCGCGCATGCTGCGCCGGCTCGACGGGCGCGAGCCCAGGGTCATCCGCTCGATCACGTCGATCGGCGTGGCGGCCCGGAAATAGTCCACGAAGTGCGGGTGGTCGACGAAGGCGCGATAGGCCCGCCGGCTGCCCGCCGACAGCGCGTTCATCTGCTCGCGCCAGCGAATTTCCCGCGGTTCGTCGTCGCGCGGGCGCAGCGATGCGCTGAGCACCGCGCCGACGGTCTGTTCCAGATTGCGCAGCGCCAGCGCGCGGATGCCGTACTTGCGGTGGATCACCTCGCCCTGCTCGGTCAACCGCAGCACGCCGGCCACCGAGCCGCGCGGCGAGGACATCAGCGCCGGCGCGATGCGCGCGCCGCCACGACTGGCCGAGCCGCCGCGGCCGTGAAAGAACGCCAACTGGATGCCGCCGGCATTGGCCACCTCGAGCAGTTCGACCTGGGCGCGCTGCAACCCCCAGCGCGACGCCAGCGTGCCGCCGTCCTTGCCGCTGTCGGAGTAGCCCAGCATCACCCACTGCCGGTTCCCCCGCGCAGCCAGATGCTGCCGGTAGACCGGGTCCTCGAGCAACGCGCGCAAGGTTGCGGGCGCATTTTTCAGGTCGTCGACGGTCTCGAACAACGGCGCGATGTCGAGCGGCACAGCGTCGTTCGCATTCGCCCCCCCTCCCCGCTGGGGAGAGGATTGAGGTGAGGGCGCTTCAATGGAACAGATTCGCGCAGCGTCGTTCGCCTCCTCTCCCCTCCGGGGAGAGGATTGAGGTGAGGGGCCGACGCTTGCCGCAGCACCAATCAAAGCCCGCTCCGAAGATGCTCCATCGCCCGCTTCGCCCCTCACCCCGGCCCTCTCCCCCAGGGGGAGAGGGCGCGAAGCGAGGGGCGAAGCGCCGAGCCCGCCGTAGCGCGCCAGGGCCAGCACCGCCAGCACGTCGGCTGCCGTGCGCGCCATGCTGATGATGTACAGACCGACGGCCCCGGCGCCGTAGCGCCCGCGGGCGTTGTGCAGCTCATGGAATACCGCGCGCATGCTGACGGCGCTTTCGTCGCTGCTGCCGGCAAACGCCAGGTCGCCGCTGGCATAAGGTTGCAGCCGGCGGACCCGTTCGTCCGCCGGCCGCGCGTGCCAATCCGGATCGGCCTGCAGCACGGCCAGCGCATCGTCGTGCACGCGCGAATCCTGCCGCACGTCCAGACGCGCCAGGTGCAGGCCGAACGTGCGCACCCGCCGGATCAATCGCTGCACGGCGTAGGCGCCGGCATGCAGGCCGCGATGGTCGATCAGGCTGTCGGCGATCAGCTGCAGGTCGTCGAGCAGCTCCCCGGCCGATGCGTAGCCTTCCGGGTGACTGTCGTCCAGGCTGGCATCGAGGCGGGCGCCGACCAGGGTCAGCAGGCCGCGGTAGGGCATGTCGGCATGGCGCGGACGAATCCTGGCGGCGGCCAGCGGAAAGCGGGCGCGGTAATCAGCCAGGCGCTGCAGCAGCTGCGATGAGACCGCGACGCGGCTTTCGGTCTGACTGAGCAGCCGCGCCAGCACGGCCACATCGGCAAGATAATGCTCGATCACGTTTGCGCGCTGGGTTGCCAGGCTGGCGGCGATGGTGTCGGCGCCGACATTCGGGTTGCCGTCCATGTCGCCGCCGACCCAGGTGGCAAAGCCGAGCAGTTGCGGCAGCTTCGCCGCCACGCCGTAAACCGTCCGCAAGGCCTCGGCCAGCGACTCGTACAGCGCCGGCACAATGCGGTAGATCGGGTTGGCCAGATAGAAGCCGACATGATGGTGCTCGTCCTGCACCGTGGGCCGGACCGGCGAGGCCTCGGCGGTCTGCCAGCCCGAGGACAGCGCCATGAAGATGCGGTCGTCGTCCTCCTTGCGCTCCTGCGGGGTGCGTGCCTGATCGAAATTGTCGATCAGCGAACTGACGATCGCCTGCTCTTTCTCCAGCAGCGATCGCCGCACCGCCTCGGTCGGGTGCGCGGTGAACACCGGCTCGATCCACAACCGGTCCAGCCAGCCCAGCAATTCGTCCGCGCCGACGCCCTGCGCCTTCAGCCGTCCGAGCACGTCGAGCAATGATTCGGGCTGCGGTGCACTGCCGTGCCGCTGGTAGTCGCGGCGGCGGCGGATGCGGTGGACCCGCTCGGCCGTGTTGACCGCCTGGAAATACGTGGCGAAGGCCCGCGCCAGGGCTTCGGCGTGCCCGGCATCGAGGCCGGCCAGCGACTCGGCCAGATCCGTCACCGACGCGCCCTCGCGCCGGCGCCGGATCGCCGCGGTCCGCACCTGCTCGACCCGATCGAAGAACGCCGTGCCGTCCTGCTCGGCCAGCATCCGCCCGACCATCGCACCGAGCCGGCCCACGTCCTCGCGCAACGGCTCGTCGTGGGGCAGGAACTCGGGGTCGCGGTTGGGTTCCATCGGGTCTCTCCGGCATCGGCTAAAAGCCACCAGCTTAACCAATCGCGCCCCGCGTGAGTCATCCGGCTGGATCTGCCGGTATAATGAAAGCCTTGTCCCTGCCCGCCGAGGGGCGCTGCGACCGTCATCGTGACCGTGCGGACCATCCGCCACCACTGCACCCCGGTGCACGCTTTTCACGATGCCGGCCAGGCTCGGCGCGGCGCATTTCACAACGGCGCCCGGTATGCGAGTCCCTTCGCGGTAGACCGGCCATCCATGGCCGGACTCTTCACGAGAGCCTCGCCCAAACCGGAGATGCGCATGAACGCCGTGAGCAAAGAAGCCGTAACCCGCGACTACAAGATCCGCGACATCACGCTGGCCGATTTCGGCCGCAAGGAACTGGACATCGCCGAGCACGAGATGCCGGGCCTGATGTCGATCCGCAAGAAGTACGCCCCGAACGCGCCGCTGAAGGGCGTGCGCGTGACCGGCTCGCTGCACATGACGATCCAAACCGCGGTGCTGATCGAGACGCTCAAGGACATCGGCGCCGACGTGCGCTGGGCCTCGTGCAACATCTTCTCGACCCAGGACCACGCCGCCGCCGCGATCGCCGCCAGCGGCACGCCGGTGTTCGCCTGGAAGGGCGAGACGCTGGAGGAATACTGGGACTGCACGCTGGACGCGCTTTCTTTCCCCGACGGCAAGGGCGGCTTCCTCGGGCCGCAGCTGGTGGTGGACGACGGCGGCGACGTCACGCTCTTGATCCACAAGGGCTACGAACTGGAGAACGGCTCGACCTGGGTCGACGGGAAAGCCGCCTCGCACGAGGAGCAGGTGATCAAGAACCTGCTCAAGCGCGTGCAGAAGGAGCGCCCGGGTTACTGGCACACCGTGGTCAAGGACTGGAAGGGCGTTTCCGAGGAGACCACCACCGGCGTGCACCGGCTGTACCAGATGCTGGAGGCAGGCTCGCTGCTGGTGCCGGCGATCAACGTCAACGACTCGGTCACCAAGAGCAAGTTCGACAACCTGTACGGCTGCCGCGAATCGCTGGCCGATGGCCTCAAGCGCGCGATGGACGTGATGCTGGCCGGCAAGGTCGCCGTGGTCTGCGGCTACGGCGACGTCGGCAAGGGCTGCGCGCATTCGCTGCGTGCCTACGGTTCGCGCGTGGTGGTCACCGAAATCGATCCGATCAACGCGCTGCAGGCGGCGATGGAAGGTTTCGAGGTCAACACCGTCGAAAGCACCCTGGGCCGCGGCGACATCTACGTCACCACCACCGGCAACAAGGACGTGCTCACGCTCGAGCATCTCAAGGCGATGAAGGACCAGGCGATCGTCTGCAACATCGGCCACTTCGACAACGAGATCCAGGTCGATGCGCTGAACAGCATGCCCGGCGTGAAGAAGATCAACATCAAGCCGCAGGTGGACAAGTACCTGTTCCCCGATGGCCGCGCGCTGTTCCTGCTGGCCGAGGGGCGCCTGGTCAACCTGGGTTGCGCCACCGGCCATCCGAGCTTCGTGATGTCCAACTCGTTCTCCAACCAGACCCTGGCGCAGATCGACCTGTGGGCGAACAGGGATCTCTACGACCCGAAGGTCTACATCCTGCCCAAGAAGCTGGACGAGGAAGTGGCCCGCCTGCACCTGGAGAAGATCGGCGTGAAGCTGACCACGCTCAGCCCGGCGCAGGCCGCCTACCTCGGCGTGCCGGTGGACGGTCCATACAAGCCGGAGCATTACCGCTACTGATCCGCGCGTGATCCGCCGACGCAGGCAGGACGGGCGCCGCGAGGTGCCCGTCTTTTTTGCATGAGGCAGCACTGCGACTGCAAGCATCGCCCTGCCCGCACGTCTTCAGGCATGGCCACCGGGGGATCCGCCCAGGTTCCCCACCATCGTCAGTCCGCGCAACCACGCCATGCCGACCTTGCTGCCGGTCGTCCACAAAGCCATGCGGCCCGCGCCCGAAGGGTCGGCAGCCGGCCATGCCGGCGACAACCTCGCCTGGCTCGACGCGATCCGCCGCTTCCAGGGGGCAGGCCAAGCCGCTGCCAGACAGCCGGATCATCGATGGACGCCCATGCCAGGGGCCGGACACGGGATACCGGAGGCATGCGCATCGTGTCGTGGGCGGATGCCGCCGTGTTCGGCACCAGCTTGCCGCCGGGCCGCGGCCTGCCGGGTAACGAGCATCGATCCCGTGCGGGGCGGCCGGGAAGGGTCGCTTCGTCGCTTATATATCGCTTCATCGCGAAATGGAGATATATACTTGTCGGCATTCTCCACCAGGAACCCGCCATGCCGGCCATCAGCTTCGAATTCTTTCCGCCCAAGACCGACGAGCAGCGCGCGCAGCTCGATCGCGCCGCACAGGGGCTGAAGGCGCACCAGCCGGACTACGTCTCGGTGACGTTCGGCGCCGGCGGCTCCACGCTCAGCTATACCGGCGATACCGTGGCACGGCTGCACCGGCAGCATGGCCTGCGCGTGGCCCCCCATCTGTCGTGCATGGGTGGTACCCGGGCCGAGATCGCCGCACTGCTGGACAGTTACCGCGCCGCCGGCTATCGCCGCATCGTCGCACTGCGTGGCGACCTGCCTTCCGGCATGGCTACGCCCGGGGATTTCCACTATGCCGCCGAGCTGGTGCGCTTCATTCGCGAACACAGCGGCGACCATTTCCAGATCGAGGTGGCGGCGTATCCGGAGACCCACCCGCAGGCCGACGACGCGCTGCGCGACCTGCATCACTTCAAGGCCAAGATCGACGCCGGGGCGAACGGTGCGATCACCCAGTACTTCTTCAACCCCGATGCCTACTTCCGTTTCGTCGACGACGTGCGCCGGCTGGGCGTGAACGTGCCGATCGTGCCGGGCATCATGCCGATCGCCAATTACAGCCAGCTCAAACGCTTTTCCGATATGTGCGGCGCCGAGATCCCGCGCTGGATCGCCAAGCGCATGCAGGCGCACGGCGACAATGCCGACGCGGTGCGCGCGCTGGGCACCGAGGTCGTGGCGCAATTGTGTCGCCGGCTGCTGGAGGGCGGCGCGCCGGGCCTGCACTTCTACACGCTCAATCGCGCCAGGGCGACCCAGGCGGTATTGCAGCAACTTTTCTGATCGCCGGCGCGCGTATGCTGGCGCCATGCGTCTGCCGCCCGCCTTGTGCCTGCTTGCACTGATCGCGCCCGCTGCGGCGCAGTCACCGGTCAATCATTGCATCGATGCAGGCGGTCACCCGCTTTTCACCGACCAGCCCTGCACGGCGCTGCAGGCCACACCACTGGAACCGGCCGCCAGATCCGACAGCGGCCGCCCCGACCGGTTGCCGTCGAAACTGTGCGCGGCCGATCTGGGCCAGTTGCGGCGGAACGTGATCGCGGCATTCGCCGACCACGATGCAAACCGCCTGGCGGGGTTGATGCTCTGGGACGGCGATGGTCGCGCGGCGGCAATGGTCGATATCCATGCGCTGGGCGAATGGGTGCAGCAGCCGCTGCTGGAGCTTGACACGCCCAGCGACATCGCAGCGTCGGGCAGCACCGCATCGCCGCCAGCCCCGGCCGGCAGCAGCATCGGCCCGTCCGTTGCAACCCCGGCTCGAACGCCGCCGTCCGCCAGCGAACAGCTGGTCTTGCACACGGCCGGCATCGACAGCCACCACGAACTGCGTTTCAGGGTGGTGGAGCGCTCAGGCTGCCTCTGGCTGCGCCACACCGAGTGACCCTGCCCGGATCGATCGCAACACGCCGGCACGGCATGTCGGACAGCCGTTCAACAGCTATCATGGCAGCCCCGATTGGAGAACCGACATGGCGCAGCAATACCCCGAGTGGATCTGGCAGAACGGCAGCATCAAGCCGTGGCGCGAGGCGACCACGCATGTGATGTCGCACGCGCTGCACTACGGCTCGTCGATATTCGAAGGTATCCGCAGCTACGCCACGCCGGACGGCGCCGCCATTTTCCGGCTCACCGACCATCTGCACCGGCTGTACCAGTCCGCCAAGATCTACGA
>JAGWNA010000087.1 GCA_028871555.1 Lysobacteraceae bacterium | reverse complement strand
CCACCTGGTGTTCGCCACCGTGCATACCAGCTCGGCGGCCAAGACCATCGACCGCATCATCGACGTGTTCCCCGCCGGCGAGAAGCCGATGGTGCGCTCGATGCTGTCCGAGTCGCTGCGCGCGGTGGTCTCGCAGTCGCTGCTGAAGAAGGTCGGCGGCGGCCGCATCGCGGCGCACGAGATCATGGTCGGCATCCCGGCGATCCGCAACCTGATCCGCGAGGACAAGGTGGCGCAGATGTATTCGTCGATCCAGACCGGCCAGCAGTTCGGCATGCAGACGCTGGACCAGTGCCTGCAGGATCTGGTCAAGCGCGGCGTGGTGACCCGCCAGCAGGCGTTCACCTATGCCAAGAACAAGGACGCTTTCAAGTGAAGCCGGGAATCCCGCAAGGGAGCCTCCTTGCGGTCGTCGGGAATGGGAAATCGGAGTGGCGAACGCGCCGCCGTCCGGATCCGCTTTTCGCGATTCCCCGCAATCGTTGGGCAATCCGATTCACCGAGCCGGCGAATGATGCGGCAGACTGCTCCTGCCGATTCCCGATTCCCCATTCCCGATTTCCGGGGGTAAAGCCATGAGCGACTTCGATTTCACCTCGTTCCTGAAACTGATGGTGCACAAGAAGGCTTCCGACTTGTTCATCACGGCCGGCGTCGCCCCTTCGATGAAGGTGCAGGGCCGGATCGTGCCGATCACGCAGAGCCCGCTCAGCGTGCAGCAGGCGCGCGACATGGTGCTCAACGTGATGACGCCGGGGCAGCGCGAGGAGTTCGAGAAAACCCACGAGTGCCAGTTCGCGATTTCCGCGCAGGGCGTGGGCCGCTTCCGCGTGTCGTGCTTCTACCAGCGCAACTGCGTCGGCATGGTGCTGCGCCGGATCGAGTCGAAGATCCCGACCGTCGAGGAGCTGAACCTGCCGCCGGTGATCAAGCAGCTGGCGATGACCAAACGCGGCATCATCATCTTCGTGGGCGGCACCGGTACCGGCAAATCCACCTCGCTGGCCTCGATGATCGGCTACCGCAACCAGAACTCGACCGGCCACATCATCACGATCGAGGATCCGATCGAATACGTGCACAAGCACGAGGGCTGCATCGTCACCCAGCGCGAGCTGGGCATCGACACCGACAGCTGGGAGAACGCGCTGAAGAACACGCTGCGCCAGGCGCCGGACGTGATCATGATCGGCGAGGTGCGGACCCGCGAGACGATGGAGCATGCGATCAACTTCTCCGAAACGGGCCACCTGTGCCTGTGCACGCTGCATGCGAACAATGCCAACCAGGCGATGGACCGCATCCTGCACTTCTTCACCGAGGATCGTCGCGAGCAGCTGCTGATGGACCTGTCGCTGAACCTGAAGGGCATTGTCGCGCAGATGCTGATCCCCACGCCCGACGGCAAGGCGCGGCGGGTGGCGGTGGAGGTCCTGCTGGGTACGCCGCTGGTGCAGGATTACATCCGCCAGGGCGAGATCCACAAGCTCAAGGAAGTGATGAAGGAATCCACCTTGCTCGGCATGAAAACCTTCGATCAGAGCCTGGTCGAGCTGTATCACGCCGGCGAGATCTCCTACGAGGACGCACTGCGCCACGCCGACAGTGCGAACGAAGTGCGCCTGACCATCAAGCTGGCGCAAGGCGGCGATGCCCACACCTTGTCGCAGGGACTCGATGGCGTCGAGGTCGAGGAGACCAGCGATTCGCGCAACTTCGGCGGCGGCAACAGCATGCTCAATCGCTGAAACCGCGCAGGGCGGCGCTGGCCGCCCGGTGCCGGCCATGGACCGGCGCAATGCCCGGGGCAGGAGCGCACCCTGTGCGCGATGCCCTTGTCAGGGTGCCGGCGGAGAGCATTCGCCCACAGGGTGGGCTCCTACAGACGGGTTGCCCGAGGCCGGGTTGCCCTACGCGGGTAGGAGCGCACCCTGTGCGCGATGCCCTTGTCAGGGTGCCGGCGGAGAGCATTCGCCCACAGGGTGGGCTCCTACAGACGGGTTGCCCGACGCCGGGTTGCCCGACGCCGGTAGGAGCGCACCCTGTGCGCGATGCCCTTGTCAGGGTGCCGGCGAAGAGCATTCGCCCACAGGGTGGGCTCCTGCAATGACGCCCGGATAGCAATGACGACCCGGATCGGGCGTTATTTCAATGCGGTCTGGCTGGTGATCACCATGCCGTCGTGGTCGATGTGCATTTCGGCATCGATGTGGTCGACGTGTTCGGCCTGGTCCTTCATGACGGCGAATTGTGCCTTGGAGCGCGCCAGGTCGGCCGCTTGCCGCGCCGCTTCGTCGGCATGACCGCCCTGGGCCGAAGGCCCGGCGTTCCTGTCGAGGGCTGCGGTGGCGGCGCTGAGGCTGTCGAGCTTCTGAGCCATCAACTGAACCCAGTTCAGGTACATGGCGCCGCTGAGGTGCATGCGGGACATCTGGCCGGCATCGCCGCCGGGCGCTTTCAGGGTAGCGGCGAGTTTGCCGTCTTCGCCGGCACCCACGCCGAGCGCAAGCGCCTTCTCGCCCATGGCGATCCAGGCCGGCTGATCGAACATGGCGTTCATGTTTTTCGGCAGTGCCAGTGGCGTGCCGTCGTTGGCGGGTTTCAGCCGGGCCAATGCCGGCACCATCATCTGGCCCATCGCCAGCAGGCCGGCAGGGTTGTTGGTGCCTATCAGCAGGCGCCCGGTGAATGTCGGCATGCCGTTGTGGCCGCCGGACGTGAATGTGTCCAGTACGATGCGCAGGCCGAGCATGTCGCCGAACGGCGGGATCGCCGCCTTCTGCATGGCCGGTCCGAGTTTGGCAAAGGCTTCGTTGAGGTCACTCAATGCCGGGCAGGTGAATGGCCGGGCGGTCACGGCATCGGCCTGATCGGACCAGAATGAGCGCAACTGCGCCACGGGAAGTGCGATGCTCAGATCGAACGGCGCCGTGCCGGCGCTGCCCAGTCCGGGCAATGCCACCTTGAGTCCGGCGAAGGCATTGGTGATGTCATCGGCCAGTGCCACGTCAAAACGCGCGTCCTGCTCCCTGGCATCCAGCTGGGTGTAGCCGAAGCTGACCGCAGGCACGCGGGCCGCGATGCGTCCGGCCTCGACGCTGCAAGCGGGGACTGTCTGCAACTGATTGGCGACCGGCTCGCCGGTCCTGGCCGACTCGGCCTCGGCGTGTGCCTTGAGGATGGCGTGCAGCAGCGGATCCTGGCCGCCCATCGCCAGCGGCAGCGCGCGGGTCAGGTCCAGTTCGCCGACCAGCCATTTCCGGTAGCCCTTGGCCTTGGCCAGCTTGTCCAGGCGGCCGTCGTCCTGCAGGCTTTCGCGGGGTCGATCCAGGCCAAGTGCCTGACGCAGCATCGCCGGTGCGGCATCCGCCGGCAACAGGGCCATCACGGCCTGCTTGCCGACGGTCGCCAGGATCAGCTGGGTGCCCGATGCGACGAACGGGATCCGGCTGTAACTCTGCTGGCCGATGCTCGCCACATCGGGCTTCTTGCCGTAGGCGGTCTCCAGCCGGCCGACGAAGCCGTCGAACGCTTTCGGATCGCTCAGCTCGACCCGCAGCACCGGCGCCAGACCCAGGCCGTAGAACGCGGAATAACCCTTGAGATCCAGGCCGGCGTTCCGGGCGAAGGACTCGATGGTCCTGCCTTTGAGTTCCGCGCTGAATGCGCGCAGCACGCTCGCGCCGGCGGGATCCTTGCCGGCCAGTTGCATGGCCATGGCATCGAGCTGGGCCACTTGCGAAGGCAACTGGGTATCGGCCCGGGCGAGCAGGGCCTGACGGGTGTCGTCGTCCAGCACGTCCAGGTTGGCCACCACGTACGGCGTGTCCGCCGGAACGAAGGCCAGCGGTGCATTCTTGTCCTTGTGTGCGCAGGCCGCCAGCATGATGCCGGCAAAGCCCAGTGCGAGAATGCGCATTGTTGATCGCATGATGGTCCCCGGCAGTGATGGATGGAACGCGGCCCATTATGCCAGTTGCGCCAAGGCGTGGCGCTGCTGCGGCAGGGGCGGTGCGATGGCGCCGGCCAGGGGCGGCGCCGCATGACGCGCCTGCACCACGGCAACTCAGCGGGCCAGCACCTCGTCGAGCACGGCCATGCGCACGAAAACGCCGTTGCCCACCTGTTCCAGGATGCGCGACTGCGCGCCGTCGGCGACGTCCGAGGCGATCTCGATGCCGCGGTTGATCGGACCCGGATGCATCACCAGGCAACCCTTGGCGGCAAGCGCCAGGCGCCGCTGATCCAGCCCGTAGCGGGTGAAGTACGCCGCTTCGTCCGGGAGCTCGATGCTGTCCATGCGTTCCTTTTGCAGGCGCAGCATGATGACGGCATCGGCGTTCGCGATCGCCTGGTCGAAATCGTCGAAACGCAGGCCATGCGGAAATTCGTCCTCCTCCGGCATCAGGCTGGCCGGCCCGCACAGGCGAATTTCCTTCACCCCGAGCGCGCTCAGCGCGTGGACGTCCGAGCGTGCCACGCGCGAATGCTTGATGTCGCCGCAGATCACGACCCTGAGGTTTTCGAAATCCGGCCGGTGCTGGCGGATCGTCAGGGCATCGAGCAGCCCCTGCGTGGGGTGCGCGCGATTGCCGTCGCCGGCGTTGACCACCGATACCCCGCTCATCGCATGGCGCACCAGCGCGTCGGGCGTGCCCGATTGCCGGTGGCGCACGATGATCGCGTCCAGATGCATCGCCTCGAGCGTGTGCAGCGTGTCGTACATCTCCTCGCCCTTGCTGGTGGAGGAGAAGCCCAGATCGAAGTTGATCACGTCCGCGCCGAGTCGGCGGGCGGCCAGTTCGAACGAGGTGCGGGTGCGGGTGGAGGGTTCGAAGAACAGGTTCAGCACCGTGCGCCCGGCCAGCACATTGAGCTTGCGGGTGCCGTGCGCGCAGGCGTCACGCAGGGTTTCGGCCCGGTCGAGCAGGCGCTCGATGGTGGCGCGCGGGAGGTTCTCCAGGGTGGTGAGGTGGCGCAGGCGAGGACTCATGACAACGCTCTGTTTGGGGAATTAAGGAGGCCGGAGGTTCAACCGGCGAGGGGCGGTGGCGGCTTTGCCGTCTCGATCAGCCAGCGTTCCAGGATCACCGCGGCGGCTTCCGCATCGATCGCGTCGGCATCGCGTCGGCGCTTGAATCCGGCGGCGCGGCCGGCGGCAAACCGCTGGGCGGCTTCCTGCGAGCTGTGGCGTTCGTCGACGAGGATCACCGGCAAGCCGTAGCGCTGCTGCAACTGGGCGGCGAAACGGCGCGCGATGCGGCTGGCGGGCTGTTCCGTGCCATCGAGGGTCAGCGGCAGGCCGACGACCAGCGTATCGGGCAGCCATTGCCGGCGCAGGACGTCGAGCCGGCTCCAGTCCGGTTCGCCGTCACGCATCGCCACCGTCGCCAGTGCCCGCCCGCTGGCGGTGAATGGATGGCCTACGGCGACGCCGATCAGCCGGCTACCCACGTCGAAGCCGAGTGCGCAGTTCATGCGTGGCCGGCATAGCCGGACAACTGCCGCGGATCGACGCCGACCAGCCCGGCAGCGGCACTCCAGCGTTCTTCCAGCGGGGTGTCGAACACCACGCGCCCGCAGGCTTCGGTCGTGAGCCAGGCGTTGGCCAGCAGCTCCTGTTCCAGCTGGCCGGCATCCCAGCCGGCGAAACCCAGTGCCATCACGGCCTGGCGCGGACCTTCGCCGGCGGCCATCGCCACCAGGATGTCGCGCGAAGTGGTGACCGACCACTGGGCATTGATCCGGTAGCTGGATTCCCAGCCGCCGGGTTCGCGGTGCAGCACGAAGCCGCGCTCCTGTTGCACCGGACCGCCGATCAGCACCGGTGCGTCGGCCAGTTCGCTGTCCGCGCACTCGAGCTTCATCTGCGCCAGCACGTCCCCGAAGCGGTACTCGGACAGCTGGTTCACCAGCAGCCCGACCGCGCCGTTTTCGTCGTGTTGGCACAGCAACGCCACGCCACGGGAGAACGGCGGTTCCGCCAGATTGGGCATGGCAATCAGGAAATGCCCGGTGAGTGTGCTCGGCGCGATGCTGTGCATGGGGATATTGTAAGCCCGGCACGAGCCGCTCGCGCGGATTCCCGGTGTCCGCGCACCTATTTGTTGCGCAGCACATCGCCCGGCAGAAACTCCCAGGTGCGGGTGATGTAAAGCTCGTCCACCTTGGCGTCCGCGGGCAATGGCGGGAACGGCGCCGCCAGCCGCACGATGCGCTCGGCAGCGGTATCCAGCAGCGGCTTGCCGGAACTCTTGATGACGGTGATGCTCTTGATGCTGCCGTCGCGATTCAGGCCCACGGTGAGCAGCAGGTCGCCGTACAGCTTGTGGCGCCGCGCCCGCTCCGGGTAATTGAGATTGCCGATTCGCTGCACCCGGTCCGACCAGCCGCGCATGTAGCTGGCGTAGATGTATTCCTTCGTATTGGCCGAGATGAATTTCTTCCTGGGCCGCTTGGCCAGCGCCTCGGTCTGCCGGCGCAATTCGGCGGCCAGCTGGGCGATTGCCTGCTGGCGCCGCAGCTCGGCGGCCGTGGGCGGCTGATCCTGCGGATCGACCGCGGTCTGCGCGGTATCGCTGCGTACGCTGAAATCGGTGGCGCCGCTGGTGGTGATCATGCGCACAGGCGTCGCTTCGCGCGGTTTTGGCGTGGCGGTCTCGATCGGCTGCGGCGCGATGCCCGGGTCCGGCCTGGGCAGCGCGCCGGAGAACATCTGCGACGGTCGCGCGCTGCGGTCGCTCTGGCCGCCGCCGCGGTTGTTGGCCTGGGCCAGGAAATCCGCCTTGTCCGGGGTTTCCCGGTTGGCCACGTTGACCAGGGTCACGTCGAGCGTCGGCAGGCTGGGCCTCGGCTGGGCGAAGTGGAACGTGATGCCGAGCAGCAGCACGCCGTGGAGCAGCAGCGAGAACAGCATGGTGGCGCCGATCGGGTCGGGCGCATCGGCGACGATTGCACTGGTGCTCACGCGTTGCGTTTTCCGGTCACGTGCTGTTCGATGACGTCGAACAGCTGGCCGGCAATATTAAGACCGAACTGGGCGTCCAGTTCACGCACGCAGGTCGGGGATGTGATGTTGATCTCGGTCAGATAGTCGCCGATCACGTCCAGGCCGACGAACAGCAGGCCGCGGCGGCGCAGTTCCGGCGCCACCTGCGCCACGATCCAGCGGTCGCGATCGGACAGTGGCACGCCTTCGCCGCGGCCGCCGGCGGCGAGGTTGCCGCGAAACTCGTCGCCCTGGGGGATGCGTGCCAGGGCATACGGCACCGGTTCGCCGTCGACGACCAGGATGCGCTTGTCGCCGGCGCTGATCTCGGGGATGTATTTCTGTGCGACGGTGAGTTGCCGGCCCTCGCCGTGGGCGCCGCCGCCGAGCAGGGTTTCCAGCATCGAGTTGAGATTGCCGTCGCCGGCCCTGACCCGGAAGATGCCGCGCCCGCCCATGCCGTCCAGCGGCTTCAGCACCACCTCGCCGTGCTCGGCGGTGAACCGGCGCAGCTCGCCGGCATCGCGTGCGACCAGGGTCGGCACGATGCATTGCGCAAACGTCAGGGTGAACAGTTTTTCGTTGCAGTCGCGCAGCGAGCGCGGGTCGTTGACCACGGTGACGCCGCCGCGCTGGGCCGCTTCCAGCACCATGGTGTCGTAGGTGAACTGGGCGTCGACCGGCGGATCCTTGCGCATCAGTACCACGTCGAGTTCGCGCAGGTCGCGCCATTGCGGCTGGCCCAGCGTGTGCCAGCGCTGTGGATCTTCGCGCACGCCGAGCGTCGCCAGCCGCGCCCACGGCGCGCCGTCGCGCAGTGCCAGGTCGCCCTGTTCGAAATAGTGCAGCGAGTGGCCGCGGCGCTGGGCTTCGAGCAGCATCGCGAAGCTGGTGTCCTTGGCCATCTTGATCGCGCCGATGGGATCCATCAGCACGGCGACCGAAAGGGTCATCAGGGTTCTCCGTCAGTGGGTGTGGGCGTGATCCGGCCATGCGACCGTCCGGATACGTGATGCGGATACTGGCAGGTTGAATGGTCGCCCAGGCCCCTGGACGTCCGGGTCTGCGACAGACTCGGCATGATTCGGTGCTGACGCGAGAGGCTGGATGGTGCCAATATGGGGCACCTCGTGCGGCAGGTCGACAGGCGATGACCATGATATTGCTTGACAGTCTCGGCGGGCAGGCAGTAAACAACAAAACATAAGGATGCGCCGAAGTGGAATACTTTTCGGTTGGTTCATTTTCGTGAATTTTAACATGCACGCCTGGCGGCACAGCTGTTGCATGCCCTGATGACTATCCTGAGCCCGTGCGGGTCGCAGGGGGGAGTAGTGAATTTGAACGTCAGTGAAAACGGATTGACGGGTCTGAAAGTCATGGTGATCGATGACTCCAAGACGATCCGCCGCACAGCGGAAACCTTGCTGAAGAAAGAAGGCTGCGTCGTGTCGACCGCGGTCGACGGATTCGAGGCTCTGGCCAAGATCTCCGACCAGAAACCGGCGATCATTTTCGTCGACATCATGCTGCCGCGGCTGGATGGCTATCAGACCTGTGCGCTGATCAAGAACAATCCGTTGTTCCGCACCACGCCGGTGATCATGCTCAGTTCGAAGGATGGCCTGTTCGACAAGGCGCGTGGCCGCATCGTGGGTGCCGAGCAGTACCTTACCAAGCCGTTCACGCGCGACGAGCTGCTTGGCGCCATTCATCGTCATGTCAGCGCCGCGCCGAACGGCTGACGCAGAAACCCTGGGGAAACCGGTGGCCAAAATACTCATCATTGACGACTCGCCGACCGATGTGCGCGTATTCACCACGCTGCTGGAGCGCGCGGGTCATCAGGTCGGTGCCGTCGGCTCCGCCGAGGAAGGCATCGATCGCGTGCGTGCCGATCTGCCCGACCTCGTCATCATGGATGTCATCATGCCCGGCATGAACGGCTTTCAGGCGACGCGTACCCTGTCGCGCGATCCGGTCACGGCGGCGGTGCCGATCGTGATGATCACCACCAAGTCGATGGAAACCGACCGGGTCTGGGGCATGCGGCAAGGTGCTCGTGCCTTCATCACCAAGCCGGTGGTCGAAAAGGATCTGCTGGCCTGCATCGACGATCTGGTATCGGGCGCGACATGAGTCAGTCCTCCAACCGCACCCCGTTCGAGATCCTGGCCCACTACGAGCGGCTGTCGCTGGCGAACGCCTCCGAGGCGCAGGACAGGCTGGAGGCGCCCGGGTTGTGGCGCGGGATCGGCTATCGCGTCGGCTCGCGTCTGCTGGTCAGCGGCATCGACGAAATCAACGAACTGCTTGCGGTGCCGGCGCTCACGTCGGTGCCGGGAACCCTGCCATGGCTGCTCGGGGTGGCCAACATACGAGGCAATCTGGTGCCGGTGGTCGATTTCGCCCGGTTCCTGTTCGGCGAACGCACCCAGCATTCCGAGCGGACCCGACTGCTGGTGGTCCGCCAGGGAGGCGGCAACATTGCGCTGCTGGTGGATGAGGTTTTCGGCCAGCGCACCGTGGATGAAGAGCAGCGTCGCGAGGCCGAAAGCGAAGATGATCCCAGGCTTGCCCGCTTTGTCGAGAGCAGGGTGGGCGAACAGCGGCTGGCGGTTTTCAGCATGAACCGGCTGGTGCGCGCACCGGATTTTCGCCAGGCAGCGGCCTGAGTCTCTGGTCGAAATTCCAGTTGTCGGAAGGGCCGGCGCCCGTCGTGGCCGGAAAATTTGGGCGGCAAGCCAGCGACCGGTGTCCGCTTCGTGAAGCGACACGGGCCAAGGTGCAGACACACGAGGTATGAACATGAGTACTACAGGGGGCGTCGGCAGAGAACGGGGTTATACCGTGCTCATTGTCCTACTGCTGGTGGCGATTGCTTTTGCGGCGCTGGATTTCTTCCAGCTGAACCAGAAGAACGGTGAGGATCGCCAGGCGATCGCACTGACCACGCAGATCCAGGTGCTGTCGCAGCAGACGGCGAAGTTCGCGCTGGAGTCGGCCGAAGGCAATGCCGAATCCTTCAAGGAACTCGCCGGTACCCGCAACTCCATCGATTCGGCGGTGCAGCGCCTGAACAAGGGCGATCCCGCCAGCGGCATGCAGGCTTACGGCGACAACAACGCCACGCCGGCGGGCCAGTCCGTCAGTGCGCTCGACAAGGCATGGAAACAGCTTGACGCCGACATCAGCCAGATCCTTTCCAACAAGGCAGTGGTCATTGATTCCGGACAGCGCGCCAATACGCTGTCGCAGCAGATGCCCCTGCTCAATTCGAGCATGGAGCAGGTGGTAAACATCCTGCAGCAGCGCAACGGCAGCTCGGAGCAGATGCTGGGAACATCGCGGCAGATGTTGTCCGCCGACCGCATCATCCGACGCGTGCAGGAGGTTCTGCAGGGTGGTGACACCGCCCAGTCGGCGGCCGATGGCCTGTCCCGCGATGCCCTGTTGTACGGCGGTGTGCTCAAGGGCCTGCTTGAAGGCAATCCCGACAGCGGTGTCAAACCGATCGGCGATCCCAATGCACGCAAGATTCTCGGCGACATGCAGGCCAGCTGGGCCAAGCTGGGCGACCCGATCGCCAAGCTGGTCGCCGCCGCCGGCAACTTTACCGACGTCAAGCACGCGGCCAACCAGGCTTCGCTGGATTCGCAGACGGTGTTGTTGCGCGCCAACGATCTGTCCGACCAGATCGGCAAGCTGCCCTTGCGGCGGCTGTTCCCGAATGTCTGGTGGGGGCTGCTTGGTGCCATCGGCGCCGTGGCTTTCTCGCTGCTGCTGGTGATTGCGCTGGTGCGCGATCAGCGCGAGCGTTTCGCCAGCAGCGCCGAGCTGAACCAGCGCAACCAGGAGGCGATCATGCGCCTGCTGGACGAAATGGGCTCGCTCGCCGAAGGCGATCTCACGGTCAAGACCACGGTGTCCGAGGACATCACCGGCGCGATCGCCGACTCGGTGAACTACGCCATCGACGAGCTGCGTTCACTGGTGACCACCATCAACGAGACCTCCGAGCAGGTGTCGTCATCGGCGCAGGAAACCCAGACCACCGCCCGTAATCTGGCCGATGCGGCCGAACAGCAGGCGCGGCAGATCAGTTCGGCGACTTCCGCGATCAACCAGATCGTGAGCTCGATGGACATCGTGTCGAAGGACTCCGCCGAATCGGCCAGCGTGGCGGAGCGTTCGGTGAAAATCGCCTCGCACGGCGCCGAAGTCGTGCGCGAGACGATCTCCGGCATGGATTCGATCCGCGACCAGATCCAGGAGACCTCCAAGCGCATCAAGCGCCTGGGCGAATCCTCGCAGGAGATCGGCTCGATCGTGGAACTGAT
>JAGWNA010000086.1 GCA_028871555.1 Lysobacteraceae bacterium | reverse complement strand
GATCTCGTCGATGCGGTCGAGCAGATCGGCCGGATCCTCGTAGACGCGGAACGCGCCGGCCTGTTCCAGCTCGTGCTGGCCGTAGCCGCCGCACAGCACCCCTACGCCCAGCGCGCGGGCGCGCTGCGCCGCCAGCATGTCCCAGATCGAATCGCCGATCACCAGTGCCTTGCCGATGTCGCAGTCCAGGCGCTTCGCCGCGGTGATGAACAGGTCAGGATCGGGCTTGGCATGGCGCACCTGGTCGCGCGTCACCACCGGCACCTTGTCGGGGTCGACACCCAATGCGGCCAGGTTGTGCGCGGCGGTTTCCATCCGGCCGCTGGTGGCGATCGCCCACGGGATGCCGCTGTCGGTGAGGTAGCCAAGCAGCTCGCGCGCTCCGGGCAGCGGACGCACGGCTTCGCTGGCGGCCAGCCGCGCATAGGCCGCGGCGTGGCCCCGGAACAGCCGTTCCAGCCGGTCCCCGGTAATCTCGATACCGGTCTCGCGCAGCAGCATGTTGGCAAACAGGCCGCCGCTCATGCCTATCCTGCGGTGGATGCGCCATACCGAAAGATGCACGCCTTCGTTGTCCAGCGATTCCTTCCAGGCCAGCACATGCTGATAGACACTGTCGACCAGGGTGCCGTCGAGATCGAACAGAAAGGCGGTCTCGCTGCGCGACATGGCGTTCCGGCGGCCTTCACTGCTGCGGCAGCAGCGAGCCGCCGGCTTCCTGGAGCGCCAGCGCGGCGGCACCGACCAGCCCGGGTTCGGGGTTCATGATTGCCTGCGTCGGCACCTGCTGCATGGTCTCGCGGAAACGGCCCTTGGCCTCGAAGCGTTCGCGGAAATGCCCGCGCTCCATCCACGGCAGCAGGATCGGCACCAATCCGCCGGTGAGGTACACGCCATCCCATGCGCCCGTGGTCAGCACCAGATCGCCGGCCACGCTGCCGAAGATGCCGGCGAAGGTTTCCACCACCTGCACGCACAGCGGATCGCTGCCGGCGTTCGCACGCTGGCTGATGTCCTCGGGCTTCAGCGGCTCGGGGGTTTGGCCGGCGATCTCGCAGATCACGCCATACAGGTTCACCAGGCCATTGCCGCTGATCAACCGTTCATTGGAAACCCGGCCGTAGCGCTGGTTCAGGCGGTGGAGAATCTCGATGTCCTCGGGCGTGTGCGCGGCGAAGCCGGCGTGGCCGCCTTCGGTCTGCAAGACGCTGCTTTTGCCCTGGCGCAGCAGCAGGCTGCCGACGCCCAGTCCGGTGCCCGGACCGACGATCACGAAGGTCTGTTCCGCCTGCGCGCCAAGGCGCGGCAACGGCAGCCCGCCTACGGGCACGAGATCCTTCGGCTGCAGCAACATCACGGCCATGCTCTGCGCGGCGAAGTCGTTGACCAGCCGCACCGACTGCATCGACAGCTCCGCCTGCAGGTTGCGCGCGGAGATCGCCCAGGGGTTGTTGGTGATCTGCACCGTCTCGCCGTCGCTGATGCGGCCGGCGGCGGCGATCAGCGCGTGCTGCGCCTGCAGCCCGCTGTCGGTGAAGTACCGGCGGATGGCCGCGGTCAGCGAGGCGAAATCGCTGACCTGGTAACGCCGCACGCTGTCCTTCAGGAACGGCGTGGCGGCAGACGGGTCGGATAGCGCAAAGCGCACATTGGTGCCGCCAAGGTCGGCGAGCAGCGTTGAGGGAGCGGAGATGGTTTGACGCATGGGCAATCCAGACAACGAATCGGCCAAGCGTGCCAGTTGCCATGCTGTTCGTCCAGTTTCCGGCGAGCTCGGCAAGTGGCGGCATGGCGGCGACGAGGTGCCGCGCCGGGGCTGCGGGCTCACGGCGTAGAATGCGTCATTCGGCAAATCAGGCAGGATCGACCCATGAGTTTCCCCGCCACCCGCATGCGGCGCATGCGCCATGACGCCTTCTCCCGCGCGCTGATGCGCGAGCACACGTTGTTGCCCGGCGATCTGATCATGGTCGCGTTCGTGATCGAGGGCGAAGGCCAGCGCGAGCCGGTGCCGTCGATGCCCGGGGTGGACCGGCTGTCCGTCGACGAACTGCTGAAGCTGGCCGGCGAGTGTGTGCGCCTGGGCATTCCTGCGCTGGCGCTGTTCCCGTCGCCGGGCGCGTCGGTGAAAACCGAGGATGCCGCCGAAGCGTGGAATCCCGACGGCCTGATGCAGCGTGCCACCCGCGCGCTCAAGGCGAAGTATCCCGAACTGGGCCTGATCGGCGACGTGGCGCTCGACCCGTACACCACACACGGGCAGGACGGCCTGATCGACGAGACCGGCTACGTGATGAACGAGCCCACCGTCGCGGCGCTGATCAGGATGTCGCTGGCGCAGGCCGAGGCCGGCATGGATTTCGTGGCGCCGTCGGACATGATGGACGGGCGCATCGGCGCCATCCGCGACGCGCTGGAAGAGGCCGGGCACATCCACACCCGCATCCTCGCCTATTCGGCCAAGTACGCCTCCGCGTTCTATGGCCCGTTCCGCGACGCGGTGGGTTCCTCGGCGAACCTCGGCAAGGGCAACAAGCACACCTACCAGATGGACATCGCCAACAGCGACGAGGCGCTGCGCGAAGTCGAGCTGGACATCCTCGAAGGCGCCGACGCGGTGATGGTGAAGCCGGGCCTGCCGTATCTCGACGTGCTGCGCCGGGTGAAAGACGCCTTCGGCGTGCCCACCTTCGTCTACCAGGTCTCCGGCGAGTACGCGATGCTGAAGGCGGCCTCGCAGAATGGATGGCTGGACGAGAAGGCGGTGGTGCTCGAATCGCTGACCGCGTTCAAGCGGGCGGGGGCGGATGCGATCCTCACCTACTACGCGATCGACGCGGCGCGGTGGTTGCGGGGCGAGTAGCGGCAGGTTTCAAGGATGGCGTTACACGGCAAGTCGAGTAATTTTTGTATTTTACAACTAGTTGATAAAAAACAATAAATCGCAATACTTCTTTACAATACAAGAGTTTTATCTTTCCAATCAAAAGCCGTGGCTTTACAATCTTGGGCATGCTGCGCAAACGCTCCCTCGCCATTGACGAAGCCTTGCTGGCCGCCGTCGAGACACATCCTCGCAACCTTACGCGCACGGTAGCCGAGCAGGTCGGGGTGAGCCGACAAACGGTGGCGGCCCGCGTGCGCAAGCTGGTTGAGGAAGGATATCTGGCCCGTTCCGGCACGACGCGACCGGCCTATGTGCGAGGCGTGCGCCAGGAAGGAATATTCAAGCACGCACTGAAAGGATTGGCCGAAGATCAGGTATGGAGCGATGAGGTGGCTCCCTTGCTTCGAGGCGTGCCTGCAAACCTTGTGGATATTGCCCATCACGGATTGACCGAGATGGTCAATAACGCCATTGATCATTCCGAGGGCCGCCATCTTCGAGTAGTGGCCAGACGTGATGCCGAACGGTTGTCTCTCTGGGTTGTCGATGACGGCATCGGTATCTTCCGCAAGATCGCACGCGCCCTGGCCCTTCCGGATGAAAGGCTTGCGTTGCTGGAGCTGTCGAAAGGAAAGTTCACGACCGATCCGCGACGGCATACCGGTGAAGGCGTGTTCTTTACCTCACGCATGTTTGACAACTTTCAGATCGTGTCCGGAGATCTGGTGTTTGACCATGACGCCGCCGACGAGAACGACCTTCTATACGACGTGGAAGCGACGCGTGCGCGTCACGGCACCATCGTATTCATGACCATCAGGTTGTCATCGGAGCGTACGGCGAAGCAGGTGTTCGACGAATACTCCAGCGGGCCGGACGACTACGATTTCGCCAAGACCGTGGTGCCGGTGCGTTTGGCCAAGGTTGGAGATGAGAACCTGGTGTCCCGTTCGCAAGCGAAACGCCTGATGCAACGCGTGGACAAATTTCGCTGCGTCGTTCTGGACTTTGCCGGGGTCGGCATGATTGGACAGGCTTTCGCCGACGAAGTGTTTCGGGTATTCGCCAACGAGCACCCCCAGGTGGAACTCGGTGTGATGCATGCCGTGCCCGAGGTCCAGAAAATGATTCGCCGCGCCGAAGTCGCTCGCGGCAAAGACAACTTCCGCTGATCAGACTTCCTGTTTCGCTTCATGGGCGCGGTATTCGTCAAAAGCGATGAGGCCTTCTTGATGCGTGACCGGCATATCGCAAGAGCCGATGATGGCTGCCGCGCGATACCATGGCGCCTTTCAACCGCAAAGCTGACCCAGCGATGAAATCTCCGCGCCTGGAAATCACCCGCCCCGACGACTGGCACCTGCACCTACGCGACGGCGACGCGCTGGCTTCGGTGATCGGCCATACCGCGCAGCGGTTCGCGCGTGCCATCGTGATGCCGAACCTCAAGCCGCCGGTGACCACGGTGGCGCAGGCGGAGGACTATCGCCGGCGGATCATGGCGAGCCTGCCGGCAGGTTCGCCCTTCCAGCCGCTGATGACGCTGTACCTCACCGAGAGCACGGCGGTCGAGGAGATCGCACGCGCCAAGGCGAGTGACGGGGTTTTCGCGGTGAAGTACTACCCGGCAGGGGCCACCACCCATTCCGATTCCGGGGTGCGCGAGCTGTCGCGGGTGTACCGCGTGCTCGAAGCGATGGAGAAGCACGATCTCCCGCTGCTGCTGCATGGCGAGGTCACCGATCCCGACATCGACATCTTCGACCGTGAACAGGTTTTCATCGAGCGCCACCTGGTGCCGCTGCAGGCGCGGTTCCCGGCCTTGCGCATGGTGCTGGAACACATCACCACCCGCGACGCGGTCGATTTCGTCAGCGGCGCACCGGCCAACGTGGCGGCCACGATTACCGTGCACCACCTGCTGCTCAACCGCAACGCGCTGTTCGCGGGCGGTATCCGTCCGCACAACTATTGCGCGCCCATCCTCAAGCGCGAGGCGCACCGCGCCGCCCTGCTGCAGGCGGCGACCAGCGGCGATCCGCATTTCTTCCTCGGCACGGACAGCGCGCCGCATCCTCGCGAAGCGAAGGAGACGGCCTGCGGCTGCGCGGGGCTCTACACCGCCCATGCGGCGCTGGAGCTGTATGCGGAGGCGTTCGAGCAGGCGGGTCGG
The DNA here is from genome assembly GCA_028871555.1 of Lysobacteraceae bacterium. GTDB lineage: Bacteria > Pseudomonadota > Gammaproteobacteria > Xanthomonadales > Rhodanobacteraceae > Rhodanobacter. The sequence continues at coordinate 6,418 of JAGWNA010000086.1, read as the reverse complement.
CTGGATCGGCTCGAAGCGTTCGCCAGCTTCCATGGCCCGGATTTCTACCGCCTGCCGCGCAACACGGATCGCATCGCGCTCGAGCGCACGCCGTGGAACGTGCCGGAGGAATACCCGCTGGCCGGATCCACCTGCCAGCCGATGCGGGCGGGCGAGTCGGTCGCGTGGTCGCTCGTGGAGACGGCCGCTTCCTGATCTGGTCGTCGCCGTCTTCGGACGAACAGGTTCAGGCAGGTTGCCTGGCGTTCCGGAGATTTGCTGCGCGGGTCGGTGTACTCAGTACGCGAACTCGCGGAACACCGGATCCACGCTGCCGCTCCATGCACCATGGAACAGCTCCAGCTTGCGCTCGGCCGGGGTCTGGTTGGCCTGCACGATCTCGATCATCGGTTCGAGGAAGATGCTCTCGTCGGCGCCGTGCTTGTTGAGCCTGGCGCGGCGCTTCAGGCCGTGGCCGGCGATCTTCAGCGCTTCCTCGGCGAGGTCGCGTACCGTGCCGCCGCGGAACGGCAGTTTCAGCGCATGCTTCGGCACGCCGTCGCGCAGCGCGTGGCGCTCTTCGCGGCTGAAGTCCTTGACCAGGTCCCACGCCGCATCCAGCGCCTCGTCGTCGTACAGCAGGCCGACCCAGAACGCGGGCAGCGCGCACAGCCGGTTCCAGGGGCCGCCGTCGGCGCCGCGCATTTCCAGGTATTGCTTCATGCGCACTTCGGGGAAGGCGGTGGTGAGGTGGTCGGCGAAGTCCTTCATGGTGGCGCGGGTGCCGGGCAGGGCGGGCAGTTCACCGGCAATGAATTTCTTGAAGTCCTGGCCGGCGAGGTCGAGGTACTGGCCATTCTGCAGGCTGAAGTACATCGGCACGTCGAGGATGTAGTCGACGTAGCGCTCGTAGCCGAAACCGTCGGCGAAGACGAAGTCGAGCATGCCGGTGCGCTGCGGATCGGTGTCGGTCCAGATGTGCGAGCGGTACGACAGATAGCCGTTGGGACGTCCTTCGGTGAACGGCGAATCGGCGAACAGCGCGGTGGCGACCGGTTGCAGCGCCAGGCTGGTGCGGAATTTCTTCACCATGTCCGCTTCGCTTTCGAAATCCAGGTTCACCTGCACCGTGCAGGTGCGCGTCATCATGTCCAGGCCGAGCGAGCCGACCTTGGGCATGTATTCGCGCATGATCCGGTAGCGGCCCTTGGGCATCCACGGCATCTCGTCGCGGCGCCACTTCGGCTGGAAGCCCATGCCGAGGAAGCCCAGGCCCATGCCGTCGGCGACCGAGCGCACTTCCCGCAGGTGTGCGTTCACCTCGCCGCAGGTCTGGTGGATCGTCTCCAGCATCGCGCCGGAAAGCTCCAGCTGGCCGGCCGGCTCCAGCGTGATCGAGGCGCCATCGCGCGACAGCGCCACCGGGTTTTCGCCCTCGCGCGCCACGTCCCAGCCGTAACGGGTGGCCAGCGTCTCCAGCAGCAGCTTGATGCCGCGATCGCCCTCGAAGGCGGGCGGGCGCAGGTCATCGGTGCGAAACCCGAACTTCTCGTGCTCGGTACCGATGCGCCACGCCTCGCGCGGCTTCTCGCCGGCGGCCAGGTAATCGGCCAACTGCTGGCGGCCCGCGATCGGGGTGCTTTTTACCGCACTGGGGATGGACACGGGCAAGGCCTTGCTGGGGGATCGCCCCACTATGGGGGTGTCGCGCGGCGACGAAAAGGGGGTTGGCGGAAATAATTGTACGGGGTGGTACAGATGGGCCGATGGCGGCTTGAGGATTGTGTGCGGGAAACCATAGTTTGGCCGCACGGTACCCACGAGCGTCCGGAAGGCCTCCACGATAGTGGGCTGCCGGGCGTAGACAGCAATGATCGGCGCTGATTGCCGCCTGCGTGCCACCGAAGTCGGCGACATGGCGGCGAGTTGTCGGCGCACTTGCGGAAGCTTGCCATCGATGACGTTCACCAACAGCAGGTCGATGGCAGGGGAAACGTCGAAGGCGGCTTGTCGCGCAAGTTCCCGCATCACCGTGGTCTGGGCGGGGCAAATGGACGATGGAGTCGGAGTGGTTCCAGTGAGGATCGGGCTGGCCAACAGCAAACTCATTGCAAGCAGTGCGGCACGTACAGGCATCTGCAGATTCCCTGGACTGGCGGTTGCGTGCGGGCGAAGTAACCGCAATTGACGAATGTAAAAAACAGAAAGGCCGGCGAGCAGCCGGCCTTTCATGATGTTGCGTGTAGCTGACGCCTAACGTTTCATCGAATTGAAGAACTCGTCGTTGGACTTGGTGTTCTTCATCTTGTCGAGCATGAACTCCATCGCGGCCAGCTCGTCCATCGGGTGCAGCAGCTTGCGCAGGATCCAGATCTTGGCCAGCATGTCCGGCTCGATCAAGAGGTCTTCGCGGCGGGTGCCGGAGCGGTTGATGTCGATCGCCGGGTAGACGCGCTTCTCGGAGATGCGCCGGCTCAGGTGCACTTCCATGTTGCCGGTGCCCTTGAACTCCTCGTAGATCACCTCGTCCATCTTGCTGCCGGTGTCGGTCAGCGCGGTGGCGATGATGGTCAGGCTGCCGCCTTCCTCGACGTTGCGGGCGGCGCCGAAGAAGCGCTTCGGGCGCTGCAGCGCGTTGGCGTCGACGCCGCCGGTGAGCACCTTGCCGGAGCTGGGCACCACCGTGTTGTAGGCACGCGCCAGGCGGGTGATCGAGTCGAGCAGGATCACCACGTCCTTCTTGTGCTCGACCAGGCGCTTGGCGCGCTCGATCACCATCTCGGCGACCTGCACGTGGCGCACCGCCGGCTCGTCGAAGGTGGAGCTGATGACTTCGGCGCGCACGGTGCGGGCGATCTCGGTGACTTCCTCCGGACGCTCGTCGATCAGCAGCATGATCAGGTGCGCTTCGGGGTGGTTGTACTGGATCGCCTGGGCGATGTTCTGCAGCATCATCGTCTTGCCGGACTTCGGCTGGGAGACGATCAGGCCGCGCTGACCCTTGCCGATCGGGGCGATCAGATCGAGGATGCGGCCGGTGATGTCCTCGCTGGAACCGTTGCCGCGCTCGAGCTTGAACGCCTTGCGCGGGAACAGCGGGGTGAGGTTCTCGAACAGCATCTTGTTCTTGGATGCTTCCGGCGGATCGCCGTTGATCGTCTCCACCCGCAGCATGGCGAAATAGCGCTCGCCCTCCTTCGGGTGCCGTACGCGGCCGGTGATGTAGTCGCCGGTGCGCAGGTTGAAGCGGCGGATCTGGCTGGGCGAGACGTAGATGTCGTCGGGACCGGCCAGGTAGGACTCGTCGGCCGAACGCATGAAGCCGAAGCCGTCCTGCAGGATTTCCAGCACGCCTTCGGCCCAGATGCCGCCGCCGGAGCGGGCGTGCGCCTTGAGCACGTTGAAGATCACGTCCTGCTTGCGGGCGCGGGCGACGCCTTCGTAGACGCCCAGCGATTCGGCGAACTCGAGCAGCTGGATTGCGTTCTTGCGCTTGAGCTCGGTGAGGTTGATCACCCGGTCGTTGCTGCCCGGATCGGCGTTGTCGTCGTCCACCGGCAGGCCGTTCGGATTCGGGCGCGGATGGCGCTCGCCCTGCGGGCGCGGCTGCTGCGGGTTGCCGCCACCACTGCCGCCGCGCTCATTGCGCCGACGCCGGCCGCGGCCATCGCGGGCTTCGCGGCCACCGTTGGGATTGTTCTGTCCCGGGTTCGCTGCCTGTCCCTGGCCTTGGGCCTGGTTCGAAGCTTGCGCCTGGACTGGGTTCTGCACCGGGTTCTGGTTTCCTGCCTGATCCCGGGCCTGGCCCTGATCGGAAACGGGTTCGCGACTCTCGCGGGGTGCGGAAGGGATCGGCGGCGATGCTTCATCGGGTGCTGTCGCTGTCGCCGCAGGCATGGCCGGTGTGGCGGTCGGGGTCGATGGAGCGGGCGCCGGGCGTTCGGCTGCGGGTGGTGCCGCTGCCGGTTCGGCGGGCTTTTCCGCGTGCGCGGCCTTGTCGGCCCTCGAGGCGTTTTCGGCATTGGCCGCCGCGATCGCTGCGGCCGTCCGGCGCGGCGCGCGGGGGCGCGGCTCGGGCCTGCCTTCGGCGGCAAGGCTGGAATCGGCGCTGCTGCTGTCGGCCGGGGTGTTGTTTTCGGTATCGGACACGGGCAATCCTCACGGGGCGCCGTTGAATAACAGGAGGGAGGGTGTGCGTCGCGCGGAAGGCGCTCAGGGGCAGGACTGCCCCGACGGACCAAGTCGAATCTAACACTCACCACGTACGGACGTAAAGCCCGTGGCAGTGCCCGGGAGCCGGTCGAACATGCCGGACAGGCTCCGTACGGCCTATTTGGCCCACGCGGCGGGCACGGCGGGTTCCACTACAGGCGGATCAGAGAGCCTTGTCGATCATCTGGGTCAACTGGCCCTTGCTGACAGCACCGATCTGGGTCGCTTCAACCTTGCCGTTCTTGAACACCATCAGGGTCGGGATGCCGCGGACTCCATAGGTGCGCGGGGTTTGCTGGTTGTGGTCGATATTCACCTTGACGATGCGCAACTTGCCCTCGTATTGCTTGGCCAGCTCGTCGAGCATCGGCGCGATGGCCTTGCACGGACCGCACCATTCGGCCCAGAAATCCAGCAGCACCGGGGTCTCGGACTTGAGCACCTGTTGCTCGAAAGCGTCGTCGTTCACATGGGTAATCAAGTCGCTCACCGTGGGTCTCCGTGGCTTGCCGCAATATGGGGGGATGGAAACAATGGGGTAAAAGACGCGAGATAACAAGGCAGGCCAAATGCGACGAAAGTCCGAGGCCGGTCCCGGACCGGACAGCCGGCAAACCGGACTGTCCGATTCCCGGTTCCGTCGCAGGCAGACCCATGATGCCATCCGGAACCGGCGATTCGTCGAGACCGGCCATCATGCAATCGGGTTTCGTCGCGGTTATCCAGGTCCGACAGACTCCGGTGGCCGTGATCGGCTACACTCGGGTGCCCATGAAGCGCGGGTCGGTGCCGGAACAGAGGATTTGCCGTGTCGGCAAGCCTCCATTCCAGCGCAACTCCGGGCACGATTCAAGGGCGGCTTGGAGCCTGCCGTGCTTTGGTGGTCGAGGCGAGAATTCGGCTGTGCGAGGACAGATTTCTGACGATTCGCCGGCCCATGGCGGTTCTACGGGCCAGGAAACGGCAGGTAGTGGACCGTACAGGCGGATCGCAGCCCAGCCGACCAAAGCACGACAGGCTCCTGGCGCAGCCACCCGTCAGACCGCCGGCAGATCCGGCGCCGCGAGCCGCGGCGCGAGCTGCCGGCCCTGGCACCGCTTCGCCGCGCAACGCGCACCCGTCCTGCACCGCCATCCGCCGCGTCCTGGCGAATGCCGCGGGTGCAGCGCATTCCGCCGCCGTTAGGCAAGGTTATTCATCCGCATATGTCACAAACCGTACTCACCGATACTTTTTTCACCAATTTCGATTTGCATCCACTGCTGCAGCAAGGCCTGGACGCCAGCGGCTTCACCCGCTGCACGCCGATCCAGGAAATGACCCTGCCGCTGGCGCTGGCCGGACGCGATGTCGCCGGCCAGGCACAGACCGGCACCGGCAAGACTTGCGCGTTCCTGGTCGCGCTGATGAATCGCCTGCTGACCACCCCTGCCGTGGCCGACCGCAGGGACAGCGATCCGCGGGCGCTGGTGATCGCGCCGACCCGCGAGCTGGCCATCCAGATCGAGAAGGATGCCCGCGCCATCGGCGCCCGCACCGGCCTGCGCATCGCGCTGATCTATGGCGGCGTCGATTACGACAAGCAGCGTCAGCAACTGAAGGACGGCTGCGACATCATCATCGCCACGCCCGGCCGCCTGCTCGATTACCACAAGCAGGGCGTGTTCAGCCTCAACAGTGTCGAGGTGATGGTGATCGACGAGGCCGATCGGATGTTCGATCTGGGCTTCATCAAGGATGTGCGCTTCATCTTCCGCCGGCTGCCGCCGCGCGAGCAGCGCCAGGTGCTGCTGTTCTCCGCCACCTTGAGCCACCGCGTGCTGGAGCTGGCCTACGAGCACATGCACGAGGCCGAGAAGCTGGTGGTGGAAAGCGAGAACGTCACCGCCGACCGCGTGCGTCAGCTGGTCTACTTCCCGGCCAAGGAAGAAAAGATGCCGCTGCTGCTGAACCTGCTCGAGCGCACCCAGGCCGAGCGCAGCATCATCTTCGTCAACACCAAGGCCGCCGCCGAGCGCATCACCGACCGCGTGAAGCGCCATGGCTACCGCGTCGGCGCCATTTCCGGCGACGTGCCGCAGCTCAAGCGGCAGAAGCTGCTGCAACGCTTCCAGGCCGGCCAGCTGGACATCCTGGTGGCCACCGACGTGGCCGCCCGCGGCCTGCACATTCCCGCGGTCAGCCACGTGTTCAACTACGACCTGCCGCAGGATGCGGAGGATTACGT
>JAGWNA010000085.1 GCA_028871555.1 Lysobacteraceae bacterium | reverse complement strand
GAGCCCACCAGGTGCAGCAGCGCCAGCGCGTCGAGCATGCCCAGCGGATGATTGGCGACCACCAGCACCGGGCCGTCGACCGGAATGTTTTCGCGTTCGCGCGGATTGATCCGGTAACTGGCGCCGAGTTCCTCCAGCGTGCGGTCGACGAAGGCCAGTCCCTGGACGTCGCCCACCGCCCGGAGCACGCGATTGAATCCGGCTTCGTCGGCAAGCCGCCCGAGCATGCCAGCCACCGGTCGCCGGATGCGCGGATGCTGGGCGAGCCAGGGCAGGCGCTCGACGAGGCTTTTATCGATGCTGAGCATGACCGTCTCCTTGGACTGCCTGCATGCTGGCGCCCAATTATGACAGCCGCTCGACGGCAGGAAGTGCGCCCGGCGTCAGACAGTCAGGTGCAGGTAAGCCGCCACACCGCCCAGGAACATCTGCACCGACAGCGCGATGAGCAGCATGCCCATGACCCGTTCCAGCGCCGTCAGCACGCTTTCGCCCAGCCAGCGGAACAGGTAGGTGGAGCTGAGCAGGATCACCGAGGTGGCCAGCCAGGCCAGCACCAGCGCCACCGCCCAGTCGGCGGTGCGGCCGGGCTGGGTGTTGGTCAGCAGCAGCAGCGCCGCCATCGCCGACGGACCGGCCACGCCGGGAATCGCCATCGGCACGATGAACGGCTCGCCCTGCCCCGGCTTGCCGAAGATGCCGCCGCCGTCGGCCGGCGGAAACACCATGCGGATGCCGATCAGGAACAGCACGATGCCGCCGGCGATGCTGATCGAATCGGGCTTCAGCTGCAGCAGCTTGAGCATGTGCTGACCGCCGAACAGGAACACCAGCAGCACGCCCAGCGCGATCAACAGCTCGCGCACCATCACCGGGCGTCGGCGCCTGGGTGGCACATCCTTGAGCAGGCTCAGGAAGAACGGGACATTGCCCAGCGGATCCATGATCAGAAACAACATGATTCCCGCGGACAACGTGGTCATCTGTGTTTCCATTTCAGCTCCGTTTTCTCGTGCAATATCATTTCAGGCGGCGATGCCGAAAACCGCGCGGGGATCGAATCATGGCGGGAGCGGCTTGTGATCGGCTTGCCGACAGGAGCGTACCGTGTGCGCGAATGCCCTTGCGATGTGTGGCCAAGGCATCGCCCGCGAGCGGGCTCCTTGCGGCAAGGCGGTTCCCCTGCAACCGGGATTCAATCGATACGCAGATCGAGCACCGTACCGCGTGCCGGCCCGGCCTGCGCGCTCAGCAGATAGACGGCCGCAGCGGCGGTGGCATCGGGCAACGGTCGCTGCATGGTGTCCTCGCCAAAGTACGCCTGACGCCGCAGCGCGGTGCGCATCGGCGCGGGCAGCAAGGCATGGCTGCGCATCGGGCTGCCGTCGGTTTCCTGATGCAGGATCGCCACGAAACGCTCCAGCGCGGCCTTCGACACCCCGTAGCTGCCCCAGTGCGCTCGCTGCAGCAGTTCGGGATTGTCCAGCACGAACACCACGGCGCTGTCGCTGGCCGCGGTCAGCAACGGCATGCAGGCCTGGGTCAGCGCGAACGGGGCCGATACGTTCACGTGCAGCGTGCGCAACCATTCGTCGGGCTTGTGCATGGCGATCGGTGTCAACCCGGAAAAGCTGGCCGCTGCGTGCACGATGCCGTCCAGCCGCCCGAAATCCCGCTCCAGGCCTTCGGTCAGCGCGACATAGTCACTCGGCGTGGCCACTTCCATGTCCAGCGGATGGATCACCGGCTCGGTCAGGCCTTCGGCCATCATCGCGTCGTACAGCTGTTCCAGCTGCCGCTTGCGCTTGCCGGTGATCACCACCGTGGCGCCTGCGCGCGCCGCCGCACGCGCCACCGCGCTGCCCAGGCCACCATAGGCGCCGGTGAGCAGCACCACACGACCGGAAAGGGTATCGCTGGCCGGCATCCAGCCTTGCGGCAACCGGGAAGAGGGCAGCATCATCGATGCGCCACTCCGGCCACGTCGCTGGCCATGCGCGCCAGTTCACCGGACGATTGCAGATCCTCGATGATGTCGCAGCCACCGATCAGTTCGCCCTGGATGAACAGCTGCGGAAAGGTCGGCCAGTTGGCGAAATGCGGCAACGCGGCGCGCACCTGCGGGTACTCGAGCACGTTCACGGCGTGGAACGTCGCGCCGGACTGCGACAGCGCCTGCGCGGCCCGGCTGGAAAAACCGCACATCGGGAATTCCGGCGTGCCTTTCATGAAAAGCACGATGGGATGCTCGTCCAGCAGCGCCTTGATTCGTTCATTGATGTTCATATGACAGGCGTTTCATCTTTACAATGCAGGCAGACCGGTATTGTATCAGTCACCCTTCGGCTGCCGCCCGCTGCGCCGATCACCCCTCCCCGACCCAACGTACAGGAGTCATTCATGGCGATCGAACTTCCCCCGCTTCCGTATGAAAAAAATGCACTGGAACCGCACATCTCGGCCGAAACGCTGGAGTTCCATTACGGCAAACACCATCAGGCCTACGTGACCAATCTGAACAAGCTGATCGAAGGCACCGAACTGGCCAACGCCGCGCTGGAGGAGATCGTCCGCAAGTCCTCCGGTGGCGTGTTCAACAACGCCGCCCAGGTCTGGAACCACACCTTCTACTGGAACTCGATGAGCCCGAACGGCGGCGGCGCCCCGACCGGCAAGCTGGCCGACGCCATCACCAAGGCGTTCGGCTCGGTGGACAAGTTCAAGGAAGAATTCAGCAAGTCCGCCGCCGGCAACTTCGGCTCGGGCTGGACCTGGCTGGTGCAGCGCCCGGACGGTTCGCTGGGCATCGTCAACACCTCCAACGCCGCCACACCGATCACCGGCAGCGACAAGCCGCTGTTCACCACCGACGTGTGGGAACACGCCTACTACATCGATTACCGCAACGCCAGGCCGAAATATCTGGAGGCGTTCTGGAATCTGGTGAACTGGGATTTCGCGGCGAAGAATCTCGCCTGACCCAGGTTCTACCGGATCGAACGAATACCCCCGGAGCAGTCCGGGGTTATTTTGCCGGGACGGGTCCCGGCCGCAGCAAATCCTGTCGGCATGTCAGCTCGCGCAGCGCAGGCGCCGCCTGCGCCGCGCGCCCCAGCCCATCGGCCAGCGCCGCCAACCGATCGGCCAGCGCCGCACCGTCAGGCGCGCATACCGTGGCATGACCGACCTTGCGGCCGGGCCGGAACTGCTTGCCGTAGTCATGCCAATGCGCATCGGCGGTACGCAGCACCGGCGCCGCGTCAGGCATGTCGCCGATCCAGTTGAACATTGCCGACACACCGCGCGCACCGGTATCGCCCAGCGGCAGTCCCAGCACCGCGCGCACATGATTCTCGAATTGGCTGGTGTGCGCGCCCTCGATCGTCCAGTGACCGGAATTATGCACGCGCGGCGCCATCTCGTTGCCGAGCAGTTCGCCGTCTTTCACGAACAGTTCCAGCGCGAACACCCCCACGTAATCGAGCCGCTCGGCCAGCGTGCGGGCCAGCTCGGTCGCACGCTGCTGCAGCTGCCCGATCGCCAGGGCTGGCGCCAGGCTCAGCGAAAGCACGCCGTCGGTGTGCCAGTTCTGGGTCAGCGGCCAGGTGTGGAAATGACCGTCACGACCGCGCACGGCAAGCACCGACAACTCGCGCTCGAACGGCACGAACGCCTCCAGGATCAACCCGTGCGCATCGGCCTGCGCCCCCAGCACGGCCCACGCGGCATCGGCGTCAGCGAGCGATCTGAGGCGGAACTGGCCCTTGCCGTCGTAGCCCAGCCGACGGGTCTTGAGGATCGCCGGCGCACCGATCGCCGCCAGCGCACGATCCAGGCTGGCACGGGTGTCCACCGCGATGAATTCGGGCGTCGCCAGGCCGCAGTCGCGAAAAAGGTTCTTCTCGACCAGCCGATCCTGCGCCACCGCCAACGCGTGCGGATTGGGGAACACCGCCACCCGCTCGGCCAGCCAGTGCGCAGTGGCGGCCGGCACGTTCTCGAAGTCGAACGTGACGACGTCGACCTTGCGGGCGAAATCCTCCAGCGCAGCGAAATCGGTCCAGTCCGCCACCAATAGCGGCGCCACCTGACCCGCGCAGGCATCGGCGACGCTGTCGACCACCAGCGTCTTCACGCCCAGCGGTGCGGCAGCGAGCGCCAGCATGCGCGCCAGCTGGCCGCCGCCGAGCACGCCGACCACGGGTTGGCGACGACCGCTCACGAGCGCGGATCCGGCCGATCGAGCACGCTTTGCGTCTGGCGTGCGCGGTAATCGTCAAGCACTGCGGCGAGTTGCGGATCATGCAGCGCCAGCACCGCCGCGGCCAGCAGGCCCGCGTTCACCGCGCCGGCGCGGCCGATCGCCAGCGTGCCGACCGGGACGCCGGCCGGCATCTGTGCAATCGACAACAGCGAATCCACGCCGTTCAGCACCTTCGACTGTACCGGCACCCCGAATACCGGCAGGCGGGTCTTGGCTGCCAGCATGCCCGGCAGATGCGCGGCACCGCCGGCACCGGCGATGATCACCTGGATGCCTCGCGCCGCGGCCTGCTCGGCATAGCGGAACAGCAGATCCGGCGTGCGGTGCGCGGATACCACCTGGACTTCGTGCGGCACGCCCAGTTCGGTCAGCACGCTGACCGCGTGCTGCATCGTGTCCCAGTCCGAACGCGAACCCATCACGACGCCGATACACGGCGGTTTGGCTGTTCCTGTCATGGCCGGACCGTCCAAAAGCGGTTATTGTACGGGCTTTCCCCAGCACCGGACACGCCCTGCAACCCGCCATGGACAAGCGACTCCTCGACATCCTGTGCTGTCCGGTCAGCAAAACGCCGGTGCGTCCGCTCGGCAGGCACGAGCTTGATGCCTTGAACAACGCCATTTCCGCCGGCGAAGTCGACACTGTCGCCGGTACCGCCGTGCGTGATCGGCTTGTCGAGGCGTTGATCACCACCGATCGCAAGGTGATCTACCGGGTCGACGACGGCATCCCGGTGATGCTGCCCGAGGAAGGCATCGGCACGGTTCAGCTGAAGAGTTTCCCCGCGGTTCCCTGAACAGGCGGCTGTGACGTCCGTCACCTTGTCGGCATCCGTGCATGACACGGCAGCCAGTTTGGCTTATCGTTACCCACTACGTGCGCCCCTGGTGCCGGCCACGCGTGCAACCCATGGGCAATCGCATGAACCAAGCCAGTGATTCTTCCCGTGTCGTCAGCCTTGCACAGCGCCTGGATCCCGCCAGCGAGCGCGTTGGCGAGTTGCTCAATGCCGTACGCAATATCGCCTCGCGTCGACTGCAGCAGACGATCGGCAACATGTTCGAGCAAGTGGACGACGCCTTGTTCGATCTGGCCGAGAAAGCCGAAAACAACGCCGCCCAGATGCACTACTTCGACGGCATGCGCGACGTACGCAAGCGCCGTCCGGTGGTGGAACGCAGCTTTCTGGCCACCATCAGCCGCGACCTCGGCGAGATGGCCCGGGCACCGGCGCAGCCGCCCTTCGGCACCCAGGCGCCGACCGGCACGATCGAACTGACGCTGGTGGCCGAGAGCGAGCTGGAAGAGTCGCTCGCGATCACCAGCATGATCGGCAAGAACGAATCGCGCCTGGGACGCGATCTGTTCGCCGTCAATCAGCGGTTGTCGGTGATCTGTGGCGGGCACAAGATCGAGGATGCGAACAACCCGGTGGCGCCGGCCAACCTGACCAGGGCATTTCGCCAGGCGCTGCATGAGCTCAGTGCCGACATGCGGGTCAAGCTGATCATCTACAAGCTGTTCGATCGCTATGTGCTCTGTGTCCTGGAAGAGCTGTACCGGGAGATCAACACCGAACTGGTACGTGCCGGCGTGCTGCCGCAGCTGCGGCATGAGGCGCTGCGCAGCGACGGCACGAAGGCCGGCGCCGCCAGTCAGCCGGCGGCGGCCCCCGGTGCCGACGGTGATATCCCCAGCGACCTGTTGCAGACCCTGCACGCACTGTTCAGCGCGCGCCGCGGTGCGGCTGGCAGCAACGATGCGGGCACGGGCGGCATGCCCGGCAGCAGCCCGATGCCTTCCGCCAACGAACTGCTGGGTGCGCTCAGCGTGCTGCAGAGCCAGATCGTCAGCGCCGGTCCGCTGCTGTACGCCCGAGCCGGCGACACGGCCAACATCAGCAACGAAGTCATGCACCTGAAAGAGCAGTTGCTGAGCCAGATCGGCGCGCTGCGCGGCGAACGCTCCAGTCATGTCTCGACGATCGACGAGGACACCATCGACCTGGTGGGCATGCTGTTCGAGTTCATTCTCGAAGACCGCAACCTGCCCGCGCAGATGCAGGTGTTGCTGGCCCGGCTGCAGATTCCCTACCTCAAGGCGGCGATCATCGATCGCAAGATGTTTGCCCATCGCCAGCACCCGGCGCGCCGGCTGCTGGACGGGCTGGCCGAACAGGCCAAGAGCTGGTCGGAGGAATCCGACCGCGACCATCGCCTGCACGACAAGGTCAAGACGATCGTCGAGCAACTGCTGCACGATTTCGACGACGACATGGAAATCTTCGATCGGCTGCTGGCCGATCTGCAGCAATTCCAGGAAATCAGCCGGCGACGCTCCGAACTGGCCGAGCAACGCGTGGCCGAGTCCTCGCGCGGCCGTGAAAAACTCGAGCAGGCACGACGTCGCGCGGCGCGCGAAATCATCGACCGCATCGGCGGACAGAAACTGCCGCCGTTGCTGCATGGCGTGCTCGCGCGTGCCTGGGCCAACCACCTGGTGCTGACCTTGTTGCGCCAGGGCGAGGAATCGGCGGAATTCAGGAGCGCCCTGCGCTTCGTCGACGACTTCATTGCCAGCACCCGGCCGGCAACGGACCCGGAAAGCCGGCAATTGCTGCGCAAGATGTTGCCGGGCATCGAACGCTCGCTGCGTCTGGGACTGGCCAACGTGGCGTTTCAGGAACAGGACATCGAGCGCCTGCTGGCCCAGCTGCAGACCTATTACCGGCAGCAACTCGGCGAAAAGGTGGATGACGCCGCACTCGCCCAGATCACCGCGGTCACCAGCGATGCCGCCATTCTGGCCATACCGGACAGCATCGAGCCGGTCGTGGCTCGCGACACCGGGCCGGACGCCGGCACGGATATGGACGAACCCGCGCCGGTGCCGATGGACACCCCGGAATGGCGCCGGGTGCAGGCGCTGCAACCCGGCACCTGGCTGGAGTTCTGTCTGGCCGACGAGCCCATGACACGCGCCAAGCTCTCGTGGATCAGCCCGATGAGCGGCCGTTACCTGTTCGTCAACCGGCGCGGCCTGAAAGTGGCCGATTACGAACCGCAGGAACTGGCCGTGCTGCTGGCCAGGGGGCAAGCCACGATACTCGCCTCCAACGCCCTCTTCGACCGTGCGATGAACGCGATTGTCGACCGCCTGAGCCAGTCGGACACCGCGCCTGACACGGGCGCTGCATGAGTCGAGACGATTCGTTCGCGGTACCGGACGCCGCACAGATCGCCGCGGATATCGAGCACGCCTTCGCCGAGGACATCGGTGCAGGCGACGCTACCGCCGGACTGCTGCCCGCCGACGCCCGTGGTCATGCGGTACTGACCTGCCGCGACGATGCAGTGATCGCCGGCACGCCATGGTTCGATGCCTGCCTGCGCCGGCTCGATCCGGCCGTGCAGATCGACTGGCATACCCGGGATGGCCGGCAGGTTCGGGCCGGCGCGGTGATCTGCCATATCTGCGGCCATGCCCGTTCGCTGGTCAGCGCCGAACGCACCGCGCTCAACTTCCTGCAGTTGTTGTCGGGTACCGCCACGGTGACGGCCGCATACGTTGCCGCAGTCGCCGGCACGACGGTTCGCCTGCTCGACACCCGCAAGACCGTACCCGGCCTGCGGGTCGCGCAAAAGTACGCGGTGCGATGCGGCGGCGGGCACAATCAGCGCATGGGCCTGTACGACGCGATCCTGGTCAAGGAAAACCATATCATCGCCGCCGGCAGCATCGCCGCGGCCGTACGGACGGCACGCCGGCTGCACCCTGAGCTGCTGCTCGAGGTCGAGGTGGAAGACCTCGACGAACTTGCCCAGGCGCTGGAAGCCGGCGTGGACCGGATCATGCTGGACAACTTCAGCCTGCCGCTGATGCTCGAGGCCGTCCGCCATACGGCTGGCCGCGTGCCGCTGGAAGTCTCCGGCAATGTGGATCTGCAGACGATCGGCGAGTTCGCCCGCACCGGGGTGGATTTCATCTCGGTCGGCGCACTGACCAAGCATGTGCGGGCAGTCGACCTGTCGCTGCGATTGCAACTGGCCTGATTCCACCCGTGATTCCCTGCCTGTGCGTCTTGCACGCGACGGGCCGGACCCACACACTGCAGACATGAACGATCTTTCCAACCTGTTGCTGCTGCTGGGGCTGGGCGCCGCCGTCGGGTTGTGGCTGAAGCTGAGCGTATCGCGCGAACTCGCCGTGAAGGAAGCACGCCAGCAATGCCAGCAGCACGGGCTGCAATTGCTGGATGAAACCGTCGGCCTGCGCGGGCTTCGTCTGCGCCGGGTGAACGGGTTGCACAGGATCGAACGCTGCTACGGCTTCGAGGTGAGCATCGATGGCCATGACCGGGAAGCGGCACACCTGTGGATGCTCGGCAGTTCACTGAGCGGATTGAGCCTGCCCACGATCGAGTTGGTATCGCGCGAATCGATTGCCCAGCCGGCCCTTGACGCCCCGGCCAGCAACGTCGTGCAGCTTCATGCGCGCCGCAACAGGGACGCCGATCGGCTGCATTGAGCGCAACGGGAGTGGCCTGCCGGAAGGCTCGCCATCGCAATTGGCGGGCGGCCGGCGGCAGCGGCCTACTTGACCACGCGCAGATGCGGCGCGCCACGCTTCGGCTTGTCGACACCGGTGGCGGCATCGGACGCCGATGGCGCATCGTCCGGACCGGCAGGGGACGGTGGCGAAGGCGGAGTATCCCCGCCTTCCTCGGCCGGAAACATCATGCCCTGGCCGTTTTCCTGCGCATACAGTGCCAGCACCGCCTGCACCGGAATCTGGATGGCGTTGCTGACGCCCGAAAAACGCGCCTGGAAACTGATCCACTCGTTGCCCAGGTCCAGGTTGGCCACTGCGCGCATGGCCAGATTGAGCACTACCTGGCCGTTCTTGATCACCTGCGGCGGCACCCGCACACCCGGGAACCCGGCATCGACCAGCACATACGGTGTCAGGTTGTTGTCGCTGATCCAGTCGTAGATCGCCCGCAGGAGATAAGGGCGGTTGGAACTCATCGGGGGCAGTTCGTTCTTGCTCATGATGCTGCCGCATGGAGTTGCCGCATGGCGTTTTCCTGGTCGGTCATGCTGCGCGCAAAGCCCTGGCTGTTGAACAGCCGCTCGCCATAATCCATGATCGGCTTGCCGGCGCGCCCCAGGTCGACGCCCAGCCACGGCAGTCGCCAGATCACCGGTGCCACCAGGCAATCGGTCAGGCTCATTTCCGCATTGAGAAAGAATTTCGATGCCTTGAACAACGGCAGCGTGGCCAGCAGTTGTTCGCGCAGCCGCTTCCGGGCGGCATCTGCCGCCCGGCCGCCGGCACGAATGAGATCCACCTCGCTCAGCCAGTCCTTTTCGATGCGTACCGCGGCAACCCGCAGGCGTGCACGCGACTGTGGGTCGATCGGCATCAACGGCGGATGCGGGTAGCGCTCGTCCAGGTATTCGCAGACCACCGAAGTATCGAACAAGGTCAGGTCGCGATCGACCAGGGTCGGTGTGCTGGCGTAGGGATTGAGGTCGATCAAATCCTCCGGGGGCTTGACCGGATCAACCAGCACCCGCTCATAGCTGACCCCTTTGGCGGCCAGCACCAGCCGTGCGCGATGACACTGGATGCCATCGACCGTGGTGTACAGCGTAAGTGCGGTTTGCGAGCGAGCACTTGGGACCATGCGCTATTCCCCCCTCGATGAGACGACCGCGGAGGCTCGAGGCCACCGCGGTCGGATGATGCTCTTCCGGCTTGTCGATCCGGATCGAATCCCGTCGGTTCGACCGGATCGTCCCCCATCCTTGCCCTCCCCCGCTGGCGCGCGGGGAGGGCAATCCGGGGCGCGCAAACTAGTTGCGTGCCGGATCATTCATGAACGTCTTTCCAATATTCCTTCTTGAGCATGTAGGCCAGCAGCGTGTAGGCGGCAAGAAACAGCAGCACCCAGATGCCGTAGTGCTCGCGCTGCATTGCCGCAGGCTCGGAGACATACTCGAGGAAATTGGTGAGATCGCGCGTTGCCTGCTGGTATTGCGCTGGCGTCAGCTTGCCGGGCCTGGAGAGTTCGAGCTTCTCCACCTCGTCGCTGCCGGGTTTTTTCACCGCTGTCTGCATGCCCTGCAGTTCCCACAGCGGGAACGGCATGGAGGCGTTCGGAAACACGGTGTTGTTCCAGCCCACCGGACGGCTCGGGTCCAGATAGAACGAGTTGAGGTAGCCATAGACCCAGTCGGCCGTGCGTGCACGCACTTCCAGCGACAGATCCGGCGGCGCCTTGCCGAACCACTTGCTTGCCGAGTCTTCCGGCATGTGCGAGATCACCGGGTCATTGAATTTCGAACCGGTGAAATCGAGGTTCTGCATCACTTCCTGTTCGGACAGCCCAAGATCCTCGGCCATGCGCGAATAGCGCATGTACTTGAGCGAGTGGCAGCCCACGCAGTAGTCGAAGAACAGCTTGGCGCCGCGCTGCAATGATGCCTGGTCGCGCAGATTGGTTCCCGCCGACGGCAGTTCGCCACCCTCCGCCGCTGCCACCTGGATGCTGCCCAGCAGCAGGACCAGAGCGAGCACAATCGAGGAAAAATGCCGTTTAGTCATGCGTCGTCACCCGTTCCGGTACCGGCTTGGTCTTTTCCCAGCCAAGATGTGTGTACAGCCACAGAAACACGAAGTAGCCGAAGTAGATCGCGACCATCGACCTGCCGAACAGGTTCTCCCAGAATGTCACATCGACATTGCCAAACAGTCTCGGAATGAGCTCCGCCGTGAGGTCGGTGCCGACCGCGCCCAGCCCGAAGAAGGCAAGCACGAACATTCCCAGTGCCACCTTGTAACCGGTGCCGCGATAGCGGATCGACTTGACCTCGCCGACATCGAGCCACGGCAACGCGAACAGCACCGCGAGCGAGCCGAACATCGCCAGCACGCCCCACACCGCCGTACCGAACATCGCGGGGAACATGCGCACGATCGCGTAGAACGGAGTGAAATACCACACCGGCTTGATCTGCGCCGGCGTCACCAGGTTGTTCGCCCGGATGAAGTTGTCGTGTTCGAGGAACCAGCCGCCCAGCATCGGCGCGAAGAAGATGATGAAGGCGGCGATCAGCAGGAATACGCCGATGCCGAACAGGTCCTTCACCGTGTAGTAGGGGTGGAACGGAATGCCATCGGCCGGCTTCAGCGCGTCCCAGCGGTTGCCCTTGGGCCCTTTCTTGATCTCCACGCCG
>JAGWNA010000084.1 GCA_028871555.1 Lysobacteraceae bacterium | reverse complement strand
GTTTCCCGGCGGCGTGTCCGGCATCGCGTTCAACCTGGACGAGGACGAGATCGGCGTGGTGCTGCTCGACGACTACACCCGCCTGCGCACCGGCGACGAAGTCCGGCGCACCGGACGGGTGATGGATGTGGCAATGGGCGACGGTTTGCTGGGGCGCGTGATCGACCCGCTCGGCCGGCCGCTCGACGGCAACGGCCTGGTCACGGCCGGCGGACGGGCACCGATCGAACGGCCAGCGGCGGCGATCATGGATCGCGCACCGGTCACCGAACCGCTGCAGAGCGGCCTGAAAGTGGTCGATGCGCTGATCCCGATCGGCCGCGGCCAGCGCGAGCTGATCATGGGCGACCGCCAGACCGGCAAGACCACCATCGCGATCGACACCATCCTCAACCAGTGCGGCCACGGTGTGCTGTGCGTCTACTGCGCCATCGGCCAGCGCGCCGCGGCGGTAGCCAAGACACTGGCGGTGCTGCGCCAGCACGGCGCGATGGCGTACACCGTGGTGCTGGTCAGCGAGGGCAACGACCCGCCCGGCCTGACCTACATCGCGCCCTACGCCGCCACCAGCATCGCCGAGCATTTCATGGAGGCCGGTCGCGACGTGCTGATCGTCTACGACGACCTCACCCAGCACGCCCGCGCCTACCGCGAGCTGTCCCTGCTGCTGCGCCGGCCACCGGGCCGCGAGGCGTTTCCCGGCGACATCTTCTACATCCATTCGCGCCTGCTCGAACGGGCCACCCACCTGTGCCGGGAGCGCGGCGGCGGTTCGCTCACCGCCCTGCCCGTGATCGAGACCGAGGCGCAGAACATCTCCGCCTACATCCCGACCAACCTGATCTCGATCACCGACGGACAGATCTACCTTTCGCCGTCGCTGTTCGAGCTGGGCGTGCTGCCGGCGGTGGATGTCGGCAAGTCCGTTTCGCGTGTCGGCGGCAAGGCGCAACGGGCCGCTTACCGCGCAGTCGCCGGCGACCTCAAACTCGCCTACGCGCAGTTCGAGGAACTGGAAACCTTCGCCCGCTTCGGCGCCCGGCTGGAGGAAGACACCCGCAAGCGCATCGAACATGGACGGCGCATCCGCGCCTGCCTGAAGCAAGCCGAATTCTCGCCGGTGCCGGTGCCGGCCCAGATCGCCGTTCTGCTGACCTTGACGGCGGGCCTGTTCGACCCGGTGCCGCTGGAGCGGATGGCTGCCGCCGAGCAGGCCGTGCGCGATGCCGCGATGGATCTGCCGCCGGATTTGCGTGCCCGATTCGATACTGCCGCCAGACTGGACGACACGGATCGCGCCACCATCCTCGATGTCGCCCGTCAGGCAATCGCAAGCCTGCAGCCCCCGGCCCTGCCCGGCCCAGACGCGAAACCCGGGTCCGCGCGCCCGGAACAATCATGACCGACAGCATGGCCAGCCTGCGCCGAAAGATCGCCAGCGCCGGCGATCTTCAATCCGTCGTGCGCACGATGAAGGTGATGGCCGCCTCGAGCATCACCCAGTACGAGCAGTCCGTGCGCGCGCTGGGCGACTACAACCGGACGGTGGAATCGGGGCTGGGCGTCTGCCTGCGCGGCACGGCCGGCGCGGCGGCATGGATCAGCGCCGCAGGAAGGCCGGCGGGCGCGCAACGGATCGGCGCCGTCGTGTTCGGTTCGGACCAGGGCCTGGTGGGCCAGTTCAACGACGTGGTGGTCGACTATGCGATCAAGACGCTGTCGACGCTGCCCGGCAAACCGCTGGTATGGGCCGTCGGCGAGCGCGCCCACGCCCGCCTGGCCGATGCGGGCCTGCCACTGGCGGGCCTGTTCAGTGTGCCGAATTCCGTCAAGGCGATCATTCCGCTGGTCGGACGGATCCTGCTGGAAAGCGAGCAGCAGCAGGGCCAGGGCAAGGCGGCCGAGCTCCACCTCTTCCACAACCGGCCCGCTGCCGGTGCCGCCTATGCGCCGGTCGTCCAGCGGCTGCTGCCGCTGGACGAAAGCTGGGGCCGCAGGCTGGCCGGACTTCCGTGGCCTGGCGCCAACCTGCCCGAGGTGCTCGGCGATGGCACGGCGACGCTGCGGGTACTGATCCGCGAATACCTGTTCGTTTCGCTGTTCCGCGCCTGTGCCGAATCGCTGGCCAGCGAGAACGCCAGCCGCCTGGCGGCGATGCAGCGCGCGGACAGGAACATCGAGGAATTGCTGGCGGCACTCAACGACAGCTCCCATCGCCTGCGCCAGAGCGGCATCGACGAGGAACTGTTCGACGTGGTCAGCGGATTCGAGGCGCTGATCGCGGAGCAGCGGCAATCGTGAGCACCGGCACGGCAGCGCCAACGCATGCGTTTGCCGTCACCGACGAGGCGCCGTCCCGGCGCAGCGTCCACCCAGCTTGAGGAGGAACCAACCATGGCATCGCGAATCGCATTGGTCACCGGCGGTACCGGCGGTATCGGCACGGCGATCGTCCGGCATCTCGCCGGTCTCGGGCATCGCGTGGCGACCAATTACCGCAACGAGGCAAAGGCCAGCGCATGGCAGGAAGCCCGGCGTGCCGAGGGCATCGATGCCTGCATGCTGCCGTGCGACGTATCCGACCCGGAATCCTCCGCGGCCTTCGTCCGGCAGGTCGAGGCAACACTTGGCCCGGTCGACATCCTGGTCAACAACGCCGGCATCACCCGCGACGTCATGTTCCACCGCATGACGTATCAGCAGTGGACCGAGGTGTTGAACAGCGACCTCAATGCCTGCTTCAACGTCACCCGCCCGGTGATCGAGGGCATGCGCGCGCGCAAGTGGGGCCGGATCGTGCAGATCAGCTCGATCAACGGCCAGAAGGGTCAGTGCGGCCAGGCCAACTACGCCGCCGCCAAGGCCGGCATGCACGGCTTCAGCATGTCGCTGGCCCAGGAAAACGCACGCTGCGGCATCACCGTGAACACGGTATCGCCCGGCTATATCGCCACCGACATGGTGATGGCCGTGCCCGAAGACATACGCAACCGGATCGTGGCGCAGATACCGGTCGGCCGGCTGGGCGAACCGGACGAAATCGCCCACGCCGTAGGCTATCTCGTCGGCGAACACGCCGGCTGGATCACCGGCGCCAATCTGGCCATCAACGGCGGCCAGTACATGAGCTAAAGGGCACTGCCTCCATGGGAATCTCGAATAACCCGGTTCCTGGCCCCCGTGTAGGAGCGCACCCTGTGCGCGAATGCTCTTATTGTATTTGCACGAAGAGCATTCGCGCACAGGGTGCGCTCCTACAACAAACAGGGGCTAGCCGTGGCGCCTCTAGGCTGCCGCCTCGCCGATCCATGCCTTGGCGGCAGTCAGCTCGGCCAGCCCGAACAGACGGAACTCGGCCGGGATGACGAACCCCATTGCGGTCGCGGTCATGCGCAGCCAGGGCACGTCGGTCACCAGCGCCACCCGGTCCCAGCCGCTGAAATGGCGCATGCCGAGCTTGGCATCGTCCCACATCGCACCGGGGTCGAAGCCGGTGAAATCCGCGTCCACCAGATAAAGCAGGCGCAACTTGCGGTTGAGCGCGAACGCGGCCTCGACATCCGGCACCAGCACGCGCTCATAGTCGGCCGCAGTGACCTGGCCGCTGGCACGGAAACCCAGCGTGCCGGCAGGCAATCCCTCAATCTGTTCGATCATGGCGCTCTCCTTGGTGGATGGGTAGAAAGTTTGCAGCAAATGCCGTGAACGATTCGCGAGACGCGGATGCCATGATTCCAGGCATCACGCCGGCTCGATGTGCCGCAACAGCAGGCGTGCGCTTTCGTGCCCCTGCCAGTCGTTGATGCCCAGCTCGTAGACCGCGCGCAGCGGCGTTGGCGGTGGCTGGCCGTGCCAGGCGTTGAACATCACCGCATCATGCACCATGCCGTCGCGCGGGTCGCGCAGTTGCAGGCGCAGATGGCTTTCGCCCATCACCTTCCAGTTGATGCATTCGAACCGGTTGTCGAACAGCGGCTCGGGGAACGCCTGTCCCCACGGCCCGGCATAACGCAGCTGCCGGGCCAGCGCCAGCGAGATGGCGCCGACGGGCAGCTCGCCGTCGGTATGCAGCACCGCCTGCAGTTGGTCGGCATCGATCAGTTCGCGGGCGACGGCGTCGAATGCCGCCGCGAAACGCGGGTAGTCGCCGGCCTTCAGGCTCAGCCCGGCGGCCATCGCGTGGCCGCCGAAGCGTTCGATCAGGCCTGGGTTGCGCGCGTCGACCGCGGCCAGCGCGTCGCGGATATGGAAGCCGGCGATCGAGCGCGCCGAGCCGCGAAGGTTGGCATTTCTTGTGCGCACTTCCTGTGCGCCAGGATCAAGCAGCGGCGATCCCTTGCCGCACTCTTCAATGCTTGTGCGCACTTCCCCTGCGCCAGGATCAAGCAGCGGCGGTTCCTCGCCGCACTCCTCAATGCCGGCCGGCGCAAACGCGATCACCGGACGGTGCAGGCGATCCTTCAGTTTCGACGCCACCAGACCGATCACGCCGGCATGCCAGCCCGGCTCGTACAGCGTCACGCCGACCGCGCCGGTGTGCATGGCGCCGGCCATCATCCGCCCGGCCTCGGCCACCATCGATGCCTGCAGGTCGCGGCGCTCCCGGTTGATCGCACTGAGCCGCTCGGCATGCGCACGCGCCTGCGCCACGTCGTCGGTGAGCAGGCACTCCACGCCCAGGCGCATGTCTTCCATGCGGCCGGCGGCATTCAGGCGCGGGCCTACCGCAAAGCCAAGATCGCTGGCACACAGCGTCACGACGCTGCGCTTGCCGGCCTCGACCAGCGCGGTGATGCCGGCGCAGGCACGGCCGCTGCGGATGCGCCGCAAGCCGGCCTCGACCAGCACGCGATTGTTGAAATCCAGCGGCACCAGATCCGCCACCGTGCCCAGCGCCACCAGATCGAGCAGGCTGGAAAGATCAGGGCGGCTTCCTTCGCGATCAGGGCGATCGCACGGGTACATCCGGGCACGCAAAGCCAGCAGCAGGTAGAACATCACGCCCACGCCGGCCAGTGCCTTGCTGGGAAAGGATTGATTCAAGCGCGCGTCGTGCGCGCAACGATCACACGGCGGGCATCCATGCCCGCACTGTTCAATATTCACCAGGTTCGGGTTGACCATCGCGTCGCAGTTCGGCAACTCCTCGCCCGGCAGGTGATGGTCGGTCACGATGACCCGGATGCCGTGCGCCTTCGCCGCCGCCACGCCGGCCACGCTGGCCACGCCGTTGTCGACGGTGACGATCAGCTGCGGTTTCGGTTGCAGCGATTCGACCAGTGCCGGACTCAGGCCGTAACCGTGGATGAAGCGATTGGGCACGGCGTAGCTCACCCGCCGGGCACCGAGCAGACGCAGACCGCGCACGGCCACCGCGGTGCCGGTGGCGCCGTCGCAGTCGTAGTCGCCGGCGATCACGATCGTCCAGTCGTCGCCGATCGCCTCGACCAGCAGCTCGACCGCCCGCGCCATGCCGCCCAGCATCATCGGCGACAACAACCGCGCCAACCGGTGTTCCACCTGCGACGGGTCCAGCACGCCGCGCGCGGCGTAGACCTGCTGCAAGACCGGGTGCACCGATTCGGCCCAGCCACCGGGTGCGCCATGGGCGGCCCGGCTCCGTATCTGCATGGTCTTCAACGCCCTGCCCCGCGCCACCGCCGCCAGCGATGCCACGGCTTGTGCCGCCAATGCTCGCCACTGGCGAAATGCAGCTCGACGGTTTGTCGATGCATGACTGGCTGCAGGATCGGCCACCACGACGATTCGATCTCGCCGGCCGGCAGATCCTCCAGATCGATCAGCCAGCCTGCTGCCGCGGCCGAGACCGTTTCGGCAGTACGCGCCTGCGTGGCGAGATGGGCGTGGCCGGCCAGCGCGACCAGCAGCAGATCGTCGCTGATCACTCCGCGCAGATCGCTGCGCAGCGGGCCCGGCAGGCTGCCGCCACCCCACAGCCACAGGCTGTTGACCGGCGGCGCGCCGCGCGTGCGGCGCGCGGCGTTCAGCGGATGCTGGTGCAGCAGTACCTGGATCTCGTTCAGCAGGATGCGCCAGCGGCGGCCTTGCGCACCCGGCGGCAGATGCTGCGGCAGATCCTCGCCCAAGGCCTGTTCCGGCGCCGCGAAGCCGGGCAGCGGAAGATCCGGCGGCAGGCGCAGATGCCAGCGATCCGGCGTGGAGATTTCCAGTTGCATGCCGGCTTCGTCGAACACTTCCCGCAGCGGTTCGGCCAGCGCCAGCGCCTCGTCCATCGCCAGTCCCAGCCGGCCGCAGGCCAGCAGCCGCACGCCGTTCATGTCGGGCTGCACCCAGGCGGGGTCGGCCGACAACCAGGCGCTGCCATGCGCGTCGCCGGCGAGGAACTGGCGGGTGAGCGCGGCAGCCGGAAGCGTGGCGTCGATGCCCGGGAAATAATCGCCCAGCCCGGCCAGATAACCGGCTGCGCCATCGGCCAGCCGATCGGCACGCAGCAGCCACTTGCGCAGCGGATGGGCCGGCGCGATCTGTGCCAGGGCAGGCAGCCACAGTTGCAGCGACGGCTCCGGCTTTGCGCCCATTCAGGCCCCCACGGCTTCCAGCTGTTCGTACAACTGGAGCCATTCCGCTTCCAGCGCTTCCTTTTCGCGGCGCAGTTCGGTCTGGCGCTGTCCCAGCTTCATCATCTCGCTGGTCGGGCCGTTGTAAGTATCCGGATCGGCCAGGCGGGCCTCCAGCGCAGCCAGCTCGGCATCGATGCTGGCGGTGCGGGTTTCGATCCGCTTGATCCGTTGCCGCGAGGCTTTCTCGTTCTCGCGCTGGGCTGCCGCGTTGCGGCGGCGTTCCTCCGGCGATTCGACCGGCGCGACCGCTGCCGCCGGCTTGTCGATGCCCGCCTTGGCCGCCTTCTTGCTGGCCGTACCGCGGGTGCGCAGCCAGCGCGCGTAATCGTCGAGGTCGCCGTCGAAGCTTTCCACCACGCCGTCGGCCACGCGCCAGAAGCTGTCGCAGACCATGCCCAGCAGGTGGCGGTCATGCGACACCAGCACCAAGGTGCCGTCGAAGTCGGCCAGCGCGTCGGCCAGGGCCTCGCGCATGTCCAGATCCAGATGGTTGGTCGGTTCGTCCAGCAGCAGCAGATTCGGTTTGTCCCATGCGATCAATGCCAGCGCGAGCCGCGCCCGCTCGCCGCCGGAGAACCCGTCGACCGGCTCGAACGCGCGGTCGCCGGCGAAATTCCAGGTGCCGAGGAAATCGCGCATCACCTGGGTGGCTACCCCCGGCGCCTTGGCCTGCAGGTGGTCGAGCGGGCTGCTGCCCTCGTGCAGGCTTTCCACCGTGTGCTGGGCGAAGTAGCCGATCTTCAGATCCTTGTGCGCCTTGCGTTCTCCACCGAGCGGTTCGAGTTCGCCGACCAGGGTCTTGACCAAAGTGGATTTGCCGGCGCCGTTGGGTCCCAGCAGGCCGATCCGCTCACCCGCCTCCAGGCTGAAACGCACGTCCGACAGGACGACACTGACGGCCCCTTCTCCCCCTCGGGGAGAAGGTTGGGATGAGGGGCCGGAGCTTGCATCGGACTCCACAGAAGCCCGCTCCGATGCGCGCTCTTCGCGGCCGTGGCCCCTCACCCCGACCCTCTCCCCGCCGGGGAGAGGGAGCAAGGCGTAGCCCGCGATGATGTCTTCCAGCTGCAGCATCGACTCGGGTAGCCGTCCCGGCGCCGGAAACTGGAAACTGAAGGCCCGTTCGGCACGCACGGCCTCGGTACCGGCCAGCTTTTCCAGTCGCTTCATGCGCGACTGCGCCTGCCTGGCCTTGGTGGCCTTGGCCTTGAAACGGTCGATGAAGGACTGCAGGTGCGCGCGCTCGGCCTGCTCGCGCTCGTAGCTGATCTGCTGCTGGCGCAGCTGCTCGGCGCGCAGGCGCTCGAACGCGCTGTAGTTGCCGGTGTACAGCCTCGCCCTGCCGTCGTTGAGGTGCATGGTGTGGGTGATCACACCGTCGAGGAACTCGCGGTCGTGCGAGATGATCAGCAAGGTGCCCTGGTAGCGCCGCAGCCATTCTTCCAGCCACAGCACCGCGTCCAGGTCGAGATGGTTGGTCGGTTCGTCCAGCAGCAGCAGTTCGGACGGCGCCATCAGGGCGCGGGCCAGGTTCAGGCGCACGCGCCAGCCGCCGGAAAACTCCTTCACGGCGCGTTCGTGGGTATCGGGCATGAAACCCAGGCCGTGCATCAGGCGTCCGGCACGGGCGCGGGCATCGTAGGCATGCAGTTCTTCGATGCGGTGATGCACGCCGGCCAGCGCCTCCATGTCGCCGCGGGCCAGCGCGTCGCTTTCGGCCTGCAGCACCTCGGCCAGTTCCTGGTCGCCGCCCAGCACGTAGTCGATCGCCGCGTCGGGCAGCGCCGGCGTCTCCTGCGCCACCGAGGCCAGCCGCAGCTTGGCCGGCAGATCCAGTTCGCCGGCATCGGCATCCAACTGGCCCTGCAAGGCCGCGAACAGGCTGGATTTGCCGCAGCCGTTGCGGCCGATCACGCCCAAGCGCCAGCCGCTCTGGATCACCAGGTCGATATCGGAAAGCAGCAGGCGGCTGCCGCGGCGCAAGGCAAAATGTCGAAAGGCAATCATCGATGAATCAGCTGTCCGGATCGGGCAGGCAGTCGCCCTCAGCCGCCCATGATAGCGTCCATCGCGCTATTCTCGACGATTGACGTGGTTGCGGCGCCCGATGCCGAATGCCCATTCGATCGCAATCGGTGCAAACCGGCATGGCGCGGCATGGGCAGTTCTGCTAAAACGAAACCGCATACAGCCTTGTATGGAGAGGGGAGCCATGGTCAAGTTCACACACAGCCTGCCGGTCATCGTGATGCTGGCTGCCGCCGCGTCTGCTGCACCGCTAGCGGCTCGCGCGACTCCCCCCGGCCACGCCGACACCCTGCTGATCCACCGCGTGCAGGAGGAGGAGCGCATGAACCTGCCCCGCCGCGGCCTGAGCATGGCCCAGGTCGAGAAGGGCTGGGGCGCCCCGCTGCGCAAACTCTCACCGCGTGGCGGGGACAGCCGGAAACACCCGGTGATCAATCGCTGGGATTACGCGAAGTTCATCGTGTATTTCGAGCGCAACCGCGTGATCCATGCGGTGCTCAACACGCCGGCCGGCAACAACACCAACCCGGCTGCCGTCGACTGACATCGGCCGCCGGTCAATGACGCGCCGATGACGCGGCCCGCGGCAACGCGGGCCGCGTTTCCGCGTGCGCCCCGGCACGGGCGCACGCTTGCGGGTGATCGCGGTGCAACGGCGGCGTACACTGCGCAACCCGCGCCGGCACGGCGCAACCGATCGAACGCATCGAGATTTCCGCATGACCGACTCCACCTTGCGCCTGCCGGCCGAATGGGAACCGCAGGCCGCCGTGCTGATTGCCTGGCCGCATGCCGGCACCGACTGGGCCGAACGTCTGGCCAGCGTGGAAACCACCTACGTGGCGCTGGCCGCTGCCGTGACCCGCTTTCAGCGCTTGATCGTGGTGGTGGCGAACCGTGTGCTGCAAGTTCACGTCGAAGCCCTGCTGGGCAATGCAAGCGTCGATCCCGCCCGCGTCCGTTTCGTCGAACTGGCGTACGACGACACCTGGTTGCGCGATTCCGGCCCGATCACGCTGAGCGCCGGTGACGGTCGTTTCCAGCTGACCGATTTCCGCTTCACCGGCTGGGGCGGCAAGTTCGGCGCCGCGCAGGACGATGCGCTGATCGTTGGCCTGGTGAACGCAGGCGTGTTCGGTCAAGCCGCGCACAAGCGCATCGACTGGGCACTGGAAGGCGGCGGCATCGAGAGCGATGGTGCGGGCACCGTGCTGACCACCTGGCGTTGCCTGGCTCAGCGCCATCCCGAACAGTCGCGCGAGGAGATGAGTGCGATCCTGCGCGACAGCCTGCATGCCGAACGCGTGCTGTGGCTCGATCACGGCTATCTCGAAGGCGACGACACCGACGCGCATGTCGATACCCTGGCCCGTTTCGCGCCGGGCCAGCACATCGTGTTCCAGGCCTGCGCCGACCCGAACGACCCGCATCACGACGAACTGCAACGCATGGCGGGCGAACTGGCCGCGCTGCGCACCCGCGATGGCCGTCCATATCAGCTGTACCCGTTGCCATGGGCCAAACCCATACTCGATGCGGGACGCCGCCTCGCCGCCTCCTACGCGAACTACCTGATCGTCAACGGTGCCGTGCTGGTGCCGGCCTATGGCGATCCGGCCGATGACGAGGCCGCCCGCATCATCGGCACGGCGCATCCCGGGCGCGAGGTGGTGCAGGTGCCCTGCCGTCCGCTGATCTGGCAGAACGGCAGCCTGCACTGCATCACCATGCAACTGCCGGCCGGGTTGGCCTGAGCTTCGGCGGCATCGGCTAGACTTGACGGCTCGCCATGGCCGCTGCAGCCGAGGATTGAAGCCGATGACCCGCAAGACCCTCAAGCTCGCGCTGCTGCAGGAAACCGATCGCGGCAGCCGCGACGGCAACCTCGACGCGATCGAAACCGGCCTGCGCGAAGCCGCGGCGGCCGGCGCCGGTCTGGTGCTGTTGCAGGAGTTGCACAACGGCCCGTATTTCTGCCAGCACGAGTCGGTCGAGGTATTCGATCAGGCCGAGACGATTCCCGGCCCCGGCACCGCGCGCATCGGCCAGCTGGCCGAAGAGCTGCAGCTGGTGGTGGTCGCCTCGCTGTTCGAGCGCCGTGCCGCCGGGCTGTATCACAACACGGCGGTGGTGTTCGACCGCTCGGCGGCGATCGCCGGCAAGTACCGCAAGATGCACATCCCGGACGATCCGGCGTTCTACGAAAAATTCTACTTCACGCCCGGTGACCTCGGCTTCGCACCGGTCGACACCTCGGTGGGCCGGCTCGGCGTGCTGGTGTGCTGGGACCAGTGGTATCCGGAAGCCGCAAGGCTGATGGCGCTGGCCGGCGCCGAGCTGCTGCTCTACCCGACCGCGATCGGCTGGGATCCGAACGACGAACCGGCCGAGCAGGAGCGCCAGCGCGACGCCTGGATCACCGTGCAGCGCGGCCATGCCATCGCCAACGGCCTGCCGCTGCTGGCCTGCAACCGCACCGGCCACGAAGCCGATCCGTCGGGTGCCGGCGCAGGCATCCGCTTCTGGGGCAGCAGCTTCGTGGCCGGACCGCAAGGCGAGTTGCTGGCCCAGGCATCAACCGATGCACGCAGCTTGCTGCTGGCCGAGGTCGATCTGAGCCGCAGCGAGCGCGTGCGGCGCATCTGGCCCTTCCTGCGCGACCGCCGCATCGATGCCTACGGCGACCTGCTCCGGCGCTTTCGCGACTGAGCCGCGTGCGTGCCGGGCCATCTTCGGCTTGCTCCGCGCCGCCATCATCCCCATGCTGGGGACTACCCCGACGACCGATACGCTGATCGCATGAGTTTTCCCGAAACCGAGCTTGCCCCGTTGCCCGCCTTGCAGGGCCAGCCGATCGAACGTGTCCGGCGCGACGGCGTGGAATATGTCCTGCTTGGTACCGCACACGTCTCGCGCATCAGCGTGGCGGCGGTGGACGCGCTGCTGGCGCACGAGCACTTCGATGCGGTGGCGGTGGAACTGTGCGAAAGCCGCGCGCTGGGCATGCGCGATCCGGAAGCGCTGAAGCAGATGGACCTGTTCAAGGTGATCCGCCAGGGCAAGGCCGGCATGGTCGCCGCCAGCCTGGTGCTTTCGGCTTTCCAGAAGCGGCTGGCCGAGCAGTCCGGCATCGAACCCGGTGCCGAGATGAAGGCGGCGATGGATGGCGCCGG
>JAGWNA010000083.1 GCA_028871555.1 Lysobacteraceae bacterium | reverse complement strand
AAGGCACGCGCGCTCGGCGCCCAACGTGCCGCAGTCAGCCAATTGACCACCTACGAGTGGGTCGCGCTGGACAAGCGCGGCAAACGCATGAAAGGCGAGATGCCGGCCAAGAACGCCTCGCTGGTCAAGGCGGAATTGCGCCGCCAGGGCATGAACCCGCAAACCGTGCGGGAACGCGCCAAGCCCCTGTTCGGCTCGACCGGCAGCACGGTCAAACCCGGCGATGTGGCGGTCTTCAGCCGGCAGATCGCCACCATGATGGCTTCCGGCGTGCCGATGGTGCAGTCCTTCGACATCATCGCCGACGGCCAGAAGAACGTCCGCTTCAAGAACATCCTGCTGGACGTGAAGCAGGATATCGAAGGCGGCTCGGCGCTGCACGAGGCGCTGGCCCGCTACCCGGTGCAGTTCGACGAGCTTTACTGCAACCTGGTGCACGCCGGCGAAACGTCCGGCGTGCTCGATACCGTGCTCGATACCGTCGCCACCTACAAGGAGCGTACGGAGGCCATCAAGAAAAAGATCAAGAAGGCCCTGTTCTACCCGATGATGGTGCTGGTCGTGGTGTTCATGGTCGTGCTGATCATGCTGCTGTTCGTGGTGCCGGTGTTCGCCAAGACCTTCCAGGACGCCGGTGCCCAGCTGCCGGCCCCGACCCAGCTGCTGGTCAACGCCTCGGAGTTCATGCAGAGCTACTGGTGGCTGATCATCGGCGTGCTGGTCGGCGGGATCACCGCGCTGATCATCGCCAAGAAACGCTCGCTGAAGTTCGCCCATTTCCTCGACCGGATGGCGCTGAAAATGCCGGTGATGGGCAATATCGTGCGCAACTCGGCGATCGCGCGCTTCGCGCGCACGCTCGGCGTCACGTTCCGTGCCGGCGTGCCGCTGGTGGAGGCGCTCGACGCGGTGGCCGGCGCCACCGGCAGCGTGGTGTATGGCGATGCCGTGCGCCAGATGCGCGAGGACATCGCGGTCGGCCATCAGCTGCAACTGGCGATGAAGCAGACCAGTCTGTTCCCCAACATGGTGGTGCAGATGACCGCGATCGGCGAGGAGTCCGGCGCGCTGGACAGCATGCTGTTCAAGGTGGCCGAATTCTACGAGGAAGAAGTCAGCAACGCGGTCGACACCCTGTCCACCCTGCTCGAACCGATCATCATGGTGGTGCTCGGCACGCTGGTCGGCGGCATGGTGGTCGCGTTGTACCTGCCGATCTTCAAGCTCGCCGGCACGTTCTAGCACTTGAGCCCCTCTCCCTCCGGGAGAGGGGTTGGGGAGAGGGTTCGCTCGAAGCGATGCGTCACAAACCACCCCTACCCACCCAAACGTTAGCCTCAGCCAGGTCGCTGAGAACTACCGCCACAGATGCCGAACGCAAGCTCTGGTATCACTTGCGCGCGCGACGCCTGGGGAGATTCAAATTTCGCCGTCAACATCCCATACCGCCGTATGTCGCGGACTTTTACTGCGACGAACTCAAGTTGGCTATCGAGCTCGATGGTTCGCAACACAACGAAGAGAGTGACCTGCCGCGCACACTCGCGCTGCAGCGCCAAGGTTTGTTTGTCCTGAGATTCTGGGACAATCAGGTGTTGCAGGAAATCGAGGCGGTGCTTGGGGCGATTCTGGATTTCGCGCAAGACCGCACCCTCTCCCCAACCCCTCTCCCGGAGGGAGAGGGGCTTCAAGAGCTTTGAACCCAGGCCTGCGCATGCTCGAACTTTCCCCCGCTTCATGGA
Organism: Lysobacteraceae bacterium; assembly: GCA_028871555.1. Lineage (GTDB taxonomy): Bacteria > Pseudomonadota > Gammaproteobacteria > Xanthomonadales > Rhodanobacteraceae > Rhodanobacter. Next base: position 10,648 of record JAGWNA010000083.1, on the reverse strand, counting down.
CCGCCCTGGCCGGCGTGCTCGGCCTGGTGGTCGGCAGTTTTCTCAACGTGGTGATCCTGCGACTGCCCGAACGCATGGCGGCCGGATGGCGGCATGAGGCGCGCGAGATCCTTGCGCTGGAACCGGACCCGGCGCCGCTGCCGCCGGGGATCGTGCGCGAGCCTTCGCACTGCCCGCAGTGCAAGCACCCGCTGTCGGCGCTGGACAATATCCCGCTGTTCGGCTGGCTGCTGCTGCGCGGGCGCTGTCGCTACTGCAAGACGAAAATCTCGATCCAGTATCCGCTGGTGGAACTGCTCAGCGGCGTGCTGAGCGCGGTGGTCGTATGGAAGTTCGGGCCATCGGGGCACGCGCTGGCCGGGCTGGTGCTTACCTGGACCTTGATCGCGCTGTCCGGCATCGATTTGCGGACCCAGCTGCTGCCCGACCAGCTGACCTTGCCGCTGCTGTGGCTGGGCCTGTTGCTGGCGCTGCTGCCGATGACGGTCGACGCCGGGTCGGCGATCATCGGTGCGGCCATCGGTTACCTGAGCCTGTGGAGCGTGTACTGGCTGTTCAAGCTGCTGACCGGCAAGGAAGGCATGGGCTATGGCGACTTCAAGCTGCTTGCCGCGCTGGGCGCATGGATGGGACCGGTGGCGCTGTTGCCGATGATCCTGCTGTCCTCGCTGATCGGTGCGCTGGTCGGCGGCAGCCTGATCGTGCTGCGTCGGCACCAGCGAGAGATACCGATGCCGTTCGGACCCTTCATCGCGGCCGCCGGCTGGGTCTGGCTGGTTGCCGGTCACGAGCTGCTGCAGGGCTACATGCACATGACCGGCATGCGATGAGCGAGCCATCGCGCGCCCGCATCATCGCGTTGACCGGTGGCGTCGCCGCCGGGAAGAGTGTGGTGACGCGGCGCTTCGAGGCGCTGGGCATCCCTGTGCACGACGCCGACGTGGCGGCACGCGAGGTGATCGAGCCGGGTACGCCGGGACTGGCTGCCGTGGTGGACGCGTTCGGCAGCGACGTGCTGGACGCCTCGGGCCGGCTGGACCGGCCCGCCATGCGCCGGCGCGTGTTTGCCGATCCCGCGGCGCGACGCGTACTGGAGGCGATCGTCCACCCGCGCGTGCGGCAATGGCTGCTGGATCGCGCACGGGCCGAGCACGAACCCTACTGCCTGCTGGCGATCCCCCTGCTGGCCGAAAACATCGGGCACTACCGCTGGATCGACCGCGTGCTGCTGGTCGACGCGCCCGAACCCCTGCAGATCGCCCGGCTGATGGCCCGCGACGGCATCGACGAGACGCTGGCCCGGCGCATGCTGGCCCAGCAGGCCAGCCGCGCCGAACGCCTCGCGCTGGCCGACGACGTGATCGTGAACGACGGCGACGAAGCCGCGCTGGACGCCGCCGTGGCCGCACTGCATCGACGCTACCTGTCGCTGCCAGGCCCGTCGTAGGAACGCACCCTGTGCGCGAAAGCTCTTTGCGGGATTCCGACAAAAGCATTCGCGCACAGGGTGCGCTCCTACGGGTTTCTGGCCAGCCGGGCTTGCAATGCTTGCAGGATCTTCCGGTCGGCGGGTGCCAGCGTCGCCGGGTCGACCCGCGCCGGCATCTGCCACTGCAGTGCCTGGCCGTCCAGCGGCTGTGGCGAGCCCTGCCATGGGCGAACCAGCCACGCATCCAGCAGCAACGCCCGCCCGGCATGGCGCCATGGCACCCGGATCAACGGCTCGGCACATTCCAGCACGATGCCCAGCTCTTCCGTCAGCTCGCGTGCCAGGCCGTCCAGCGGCGCCTCGCCGGCTTCCAGCTTGCCGCCGGGAAACTCCCACATGCCGGCCAGATGCTTGCCGGCCGGCCGCTGCGCCAGCAACACGCGCCCGTCCGCATCGAGCATGACGCCCGCCATCACATGCATGACGCCAGCCATGACGAATCAGGGATCAGCTGTTGCGCAGGTACTCGACCATGTCGAAGTCGTAGGCGTGTTCGGTGTCGGCCGCGTGATGCACGCGCGAGACCTCGGTCCACTCGCTGAAATGCACGCCGGGAAAGTAGGTGTCCGCACCGTCGATCGCGGTGCCGACCCAGGTCAGATACATGCGCCGGGCGCGCGGCAACGCTTCGGAAAACACCTGGCCGCCGCCGATCACCACCAGTCCGGTATTGCCGCAGCGCGCCTGGGCCTCCTCGATCGAGCGCACCGTGATCTGGCCGGGAAAGGGCGCGTCGTGCCGGCGCGAAAGCACCAGATTGACCCGGTCCGGCAGCGTGCGGCCGATCGACACGGCCGTGTTGTAACCCATCAGCACGTTCTTGCCGGTGGTCAGCGTCTTGAACCAGCGCAGATCGTCCGGCAGATGCCAGGGCAGCTGGCCCTTGCGGCCGATGGCGAGGTTTTCGTCGAGTGCGGCAATCAGCGAAATGGCCATAAGAATCCTTGTGAAGCATGGCTGGAGGAGTGACCTGCGTCCTCATGAAACGACGCTGCCGGCAACACCGGATCTTAGCAGGGTGCGGCCCGATCGCAGACCGCCTTGCAGTGCCTGCAGGAACGCACCTTGTCCACGCGAGACCCTGGCAGGAACCGGCTCCACAGGATCGGCAAGATACGCCCCTACACCGCTACCGCGGCCTTGATCGCCGGATGCGGGGCGTAGCCCTCGATCGCGATGTCCTCGTAGCGGAAACCGTCGATCGATCGTACTTGCTCGTTGAGCCGCAGACGGGGCAGCGGGCGGGGCTCGCGGCCGAGCTGCAGCCGCGCCTGTTCGACATGGTTGTTGTACAGATGCGCATCGCCCAGCGTGTGCACGAAGTCGCCCACGCCCAGCCCGCACACCTGCGCCACCATGTGGGTCAGCAGCGCGTAGCTGGCGATGTTGAACGGCACGCCGAGAAAGATGTCGCCCGAGCGCTGGTAAAGCTGGCAGCTCAGCCTGCCACCCGCCACATAGAACTGGAACAGGCTGTGGCACGGCAGCAACGCCATCTTCGACAGTTCACCGACATTCCACGCGCTGACGATCAGCCGCCGCGAATCGGGATTGCGGCGGATCTCCCCGATCACCCAGGCGATCTGGTCGACCACGCCGCCATCGGCGGTGGGCCAGGCACGCCACTGCTGGCCGTAGACCGGGCCGAGATCGCCGTTGGCATCGGCCCATTCGTCCCAGATGCTCACGCCATGGTCTTTCAGGTAGGCGATGTTGGTGTCGCCACGCAAAAACCAGATCAGCTCGTGCACGATCGATTTCAGGTGCAGCTTCTTGGTGGTGACCAGCGGAAAGCCTTCGGCCAGGTCGAAGCGCATCTGCCAGCCGAACACGCTGCGCGTACCGGTGCCGGTGCGGTCGCCCTTTTCGACGCCGTGGTCGAGGACGTGACGGAGGAGGTCGAGGTAAGCACGCATCCTGCAAGTATAGGTAGGAGCGCACCCTGTGCGCGAATGCTCTTGTCGGATGTTCGACGAGGGCATTCGCGCACAGGGTGCGCTCCTACGGGCCTGCCGGCGGGGCAAGCGGCAAGGTGGGAGCGCGGCGCGCCAGCACCAGCAGCCACACGCCGACCACGATCAGCGGCAGCGACTGCAGCTGGCCCATGGTTACCCATGTGGTGCCCAGCAGATAGCCGAGCTGCGGGTCGGGCAGCCGCACGAATTCCACCGCGATGCGGAAGCAGCCGTACATCAGCGCGAACAGGCCCGACAGCAGATAGCGTGGCCGCGGCTTCATCGACACCAGCCACAGCACGACAAACATCAGCAGGCCTTCGAGCGCCAATTCGTACAGCTCCGACGGGTGCCGGGCCAGACCGCCGAACTGCTGCCATTGCTGCAGCAGCGCCGGATGGCTGCCCACATAGGCCACGTCGTCGGCATGCGCCGCCGGAAAGATCATGCCCCACGGCAGCGAGGTCGGCTTGCCCCACAGCTCGCCGTTGATGAAATTGCCCAGCCGCCCCAGGCCCAGGCCGATCGGCACCAGCGGCGCCACGAAATCGATGGTGTCGAAGACATGCAGGCGGTGCCGCCGCGACCACCACCAGCCCGCAGCCAGCACGCCGAGCAGGCCGCCATGGAAACTCATGCCGCCGTCCCACACCTTGAACAGCGCCAGCGGCTCGGTCCAGATCCAGCGGATGCCGCCCTCGAAGTAGAACAGCATGTACCACAGCCGTCCGCCGAGGATGACGCCCATCATGCCGTAGAAAAACAGGTCGCCCAGCGCATCCCGGCTGACCGGCAGGCGCCCCTGGCGCCGACGGTATTCGCCCAGCAGCGCCGCGCTGAAGAACCCCAGCAGATACATCAGCCCGTACCAGTGCACCTGGATCGGGCCGAGGTGGAAGGCGACCGCGTTGATGTCGACGATATAGGGCTGGGTCATGGCAGCAAGCCGGGCCGGCAAAAAAGCCAAGTGTAACCGGCCGGGAAACCAAGCGGTCGGCGTTCGAAGGGATGGGCAGGCCGGACCGGGGCCATGGCCTCCGCCACGGAAGGAACCACGTCAGGTTCTGCACCCGCCGGCCGGCGCTCGCGGGGGAACGACTCCGGCCAGGATCAGGCGACCATTGCGGCGCCCACGCCAGGTCTGCGCAATGGCCGGACGCGGCCGCCTGCCTGCGTGCGGGGTTCAGAGCCAGCGCGGCAGCAGGATCAAACCCCAGCTCAGCATCGTCAGCAGCAGCAGCACGAACACGGCGGCCGAGCCCATGTCCTTGGCACGCCCTGCCAATTCGTGGAACTCGGGACTGACCTTGTCCACCACCGCCTCGATCGCCGAGTTGAGCAGTTCGGCCGACAACACCAGCATCGGCGGAAAGATCAGCGCGAGTTTTTCCAGCGCCCCCTCGCCCAGCCACAGGCCAAGCGGAACCAGCACCAGCGTCAGGCAGGCTTCGAGCCGGAACGATGCTTCATGCAGCCAGCCGGCGCGCAGACCTTTCATCGACCACTGGAATGCGTTCCAGAGCTGCCTTGGGCCGCGGAATCCTTCGGCAGCCATCGTGCTCAGGCTGCCGCTGGCAGCGGCGCCCCGACAAGCGGCCTGTCGGACGGCGAAAACGCGGGGATCGGCATGGGGCGGCGAACTCTCTTCGACCAGATGGACATGGACGGATGATGCCACACCGAGAACCCCGGACCATCCTGTCCCGGGCAGGAGCCTGCTTGCAGGCGATGCCGTCTGGTCTTGCATCGGAGCCAAAGGCATCGCCCGCGAGCGGGCTCTGCTGCGGGATGCCGTTTGCGGGGACGCACATCCTCCCCACCCGCTACCGGGTATCCGAGGCGCTCCTTTGTCATGCCGCAGTGCAGCTACACCGCCATGCCGAATAGGTTACGCTTGAAAGCATTGCGGCCAGTGCAGGGCCGCATGGAACAGGGGGTGTCATGGCACCGCCATGGCATCCATCACGTACGGAAAAGATATGACACCCCGAAATCCGCCCGTCTCGCAAACCCGCTCCTTCAGCACCGTCTTCCTGATCGAAATGTGGGAGCGCTTCGGCTATTACGGCATGCAGGCGCTCATCGTGTACTACATGGTGCAGCGTCTGGGTTTTGCCGACGACAAGGCCAACCTGGTCTGGAGCGCCGCGGCAGCGCTGATCTACGTGGCGCCGGCCATCGGCGGCTGGGTCGGCGACAAGGTGCTCGGCACCCGGCGCACCATGCTGCTGGGCGCCATCATCCTGTCCGTCGGCTATGCGCTGATGGCCGTGCCCGGCGAAAGCATATGGTTCCTGTATTGCTCGCTGGGTGTGATCGTGGTCGGCAACGGCCTGTTCAAACCCAATGCCGGTAACCTGGTGCGCAAGATCTACGAAGGCGACGATTCGAAGATCGACAGCGCCTTCACCATCTACTACATGGCCGTGAACATCGGCTCGACCATCTCGATGTTGCTGACGCCGTGGATCAAGGACTACGTCAATCAGAAGTACGGCCATGAACTGGGTTGGCATGCCGCTTTTGCGGTCTGCTCCTTCGGCCTGCTGCTGGGTCTTGCGAACTACCTGGTCATGCGCCAGACCCTGAGCCACGTCGGCTCGGCGCCCGACGAGGAGCCGATGCGCTCGGGCAGGCTCGCCGCCGTGCTGGGCATCGGCGTGCTGACCGTCTTCGGCGCGGCCTTCATCCTCGGCCATGAGTCGGTGGCGCGGATTTTCGTGTATCTGGCCGGCGCCGTGGTGCTGGGCATTTTCTTCCACCTGATCCGCACCAGCCATCGCAGCGAGCGCGCCGGTCTGATCGCCGCCTTGGTGCTGACCGTGCAGACGGTGTTCTTCTTCATTTTCTACCAGCAGATGTCGACCTCGCTGAACCTTTTCGCTCTGCGCAACGTCGATCCCAGCTTCGACATCTTCGGCCTGCACCTGTGGAACTGGTCGCCGGCGCAGTTCCAGGCGTTCAACCCGATCTGGATCTTCATCCTCAGCCCGATCCTGGCCTTCACCTATACCCGTGCGGGTGAGAGCGGCAAGGACATTTCCATCGCCGCCAAATTCGCGCTGGGCTTCGCCACCGTGGCCCTGGGGTTTTTCATCTACAGCGCCGCCGCGCATTTCACCACCATGCCCGGCAAGACCACTTCGTGGATCATGGTCTGGGGCTACGGCTCCTCGTCGCTGGGTGAACTGCTGGTCAGCGGCCTGGGCCTGGCGATGATCGCACGCTATGTGCCGGCACGGATGGGCGGCTTCATGATGGGCGCCTATTTTGTCGCGTCGGGCATCTCGCAGTATCTGGGCGGTGTGGTGGCGAACTACGCCAGCGTCCCGCAGAACATCACCGATCCGCTGCAGACCATGCCGATCTACACCAGCCTGTTCAGCAAGCTCGGCTATGCCGGCATCGCCTGCACCCTGATCGCGCTGGCCGTGCTGCCGCTGATGAAAAAGCTGTCGGCCCAGCACCATGAGCACAACAAGGCAACCGACAGTCCGGTGCCGACCATCGGTTCGGAGCAATAGCCTTCGGCGCAGGCCCGGCCTGCATTCACGCAGGCCGGCGTTTCCCGGCTTGCAGGCGTCTTTCATGTCGCATCACCGCGCACTGCTGCATACCCGCATCGGCCCCTATGCGATGACCCGTTCGCTGGCCTGGCTGCGCATCTGCGCGATCGCCGGGCAGAGCGCGGCGGTGCTGTTCTGCGCGTTCTGGATACGGCTGAACATCCCGCTGCTGCCATTGCTGGTCGGCATCGGTTTGCTGGCGGTATTCGCCGTGTTCGCGGCGTGGCGGCTCGGCCAGCCGCGGCCGGTGCGCGAGTGGGAGACCATCGGGCACATCGCGTTCGACACGCTGATCCTCGGCTACCTGCTGTACTTCACCGGCGGTGCCACCAACCCGTTCATCGCCCAGCTGCTGGTACCGATCGCGCTCACCGCGGCGGCGCTCTCGGTGCGCGCGCTGCTGGCGGTGGCGACGCTGGCTTCCATCGCCTATGTGTCGCTGCTGTTGTGGCATGTACCGCTGCCGGTGCCGATGAACGCGGACGGCGGATTCTCGCTGTACGTCGTCGGCATGGGCACCAACCTGGTGATCAGCGCGCTGCTGCTGGGCTTTTTCGTCAACCGGCTGGCGCATGCGGTGCGCCTGCAACAGTCCGAAGTGCAGCGCGTGCGTGAACGGGCGCTGCGCGACGAAGGCATCCTGGCGATCGCCACCCAGGCAGCCGGCGCCGCGCACGAGCTCAATACGCCGCTTTCGACGATGCGCACGCTGCTGCCGGAACTGCGCCGCGAGCATGCCGGCGATGCCGCCCTGGCGGAGGACCTGACGCTGCTGGAAGGCCAGGTGGACCGCTGCCGCACGATCCTGCGCGAGATGGTCGCGTTCGGCAAGGCACAGCTGTCGCAGGAGCCGGAGCGGCTCAGCGTGACGCAATTCATCCATGGCTGCCTGGAACGCTTCCAGTTGCTGCGCCCCGAAGCGGAGCTGACCCTCGAACTGGACGAAGCCACCTCCTGCACCATACTGCGGACGCCGCCCGGCCTGCGCCACGCCCTGATCAACCTGCTCAACAATGCCGCCGATGCCTCGGCCAGCCTCGACTCGAATGCCGTGACATTGCGCGTGCTGAGCGATGGCGGCTGGCTGGAATTGAGCGTACGCGATCACGGCCCCGGCTTCACTCCCACCGGCGAGCCGCAGCCGATCGGTCAAACCCGGAAACACAGCGGGCTGGGCATCGGCCTGGCCCTGGCCGAAGCCACGGCCGAGCGCCTGAACGGCGAGCTGATCGCCGTCGACGTGGCGCAGGGTGCCGAGTTGTGCCTGCGCCTGCCGCTGGCGGTCGTCGCCGGAAAATGAGCCCGCCCCGATGGCGTCCGTCCAGCCGGGTCACGCCCGAAAGCTGCACGGCCAGATGGCCTGCGGGACGTGCAAGAGTTGCCGTAACCGGCAACAATGGGCGCCGGTCCACCTTGAGGAAACCCCGCGATGACCGAGTTGCCCCAAGCCGCCATGGCACGCCCCCTGCTGCTGGTCGACGATGACCCCACTTTCGTCCGCGTGCTGGCCCGCGCGCTCGTTTCTCGCGGCTTCGAGGTCATCACGGCGAGCAACTTCGACGAGGCGCGCGCGCTGACACGCCGCCATCAGCCGCGCTACTGCGTGCTCGACCTCAAGCTGGGCGAGGAGAACGGCCTGCGGCTGATCCCCGAACTGCACACGCTGGTGCCCGACCTGCGCGTGCTGCTGCTGACCGGCTACGCCTCGATCGCCACCGCCGTGGAGGCGCTCAAGCGCGGTGCCCACGATTATCTGGCCAAGCCGGTCGATGCCGATGCGGTGGTGCGCGCGCTGCTCGATGGCGACAGCGCCGATCCCGACGAGAACGAACCGCCGGACGCCCCCGAACAGCCACTGGCCTTGCGCCGGCTGGAATGGGAACACATCCAGCGCGTGCTGACCGAATGCGACGGCAACATCTCCGAGACCGCGCGCCGGCTCGGCATGCACCGCCGCACCCTGCAGCGCAAGCTGAGCAAGCATCCGGTACGCGAGCGACCCGATCGGAACGACTGATCCCTTTGCCGGGACTCGCCGCGGACAAGCATGCAAGCGGCTTCGGCCGCGATGCTTTGCGGCCATGCTTGGCGAACTCGCGGCACGCACCGCCGTCCCTTCGCCGGTCCTTGCCGGCCCGGCGGGACTGCAGTGGGACCTTGGTACGAGGCATGCCGGGACCGATCCGTCGTATTCTTGGCCACTGACTCTCTCTGGCAGGAAGGCACCGCAATGGACAAGGTTTACGCAAACGCGACCAAGGCCCTGGATGGCCTGCTGTTCGACAACATGACGATCGCCGCGGGCGGATTCGGCCTGTGCGGCATCCCCGAAAACCTGATCGGCGGCCTGCTGAAGGCCGGCACCAAGGGCCTGACCATCGTCGGCAACAACGCCGGCGTGGACGATTTCGGCATGGGCCCGCTGCTGAAGACGCATCAGGTGAAATGCGTCTACGCATCCTACGTGGGCGAGAACAAGGAGTTCGAGCGACAGGTCCTGGCCGGCGAGCTGGAACTGCACCTGACCCCGCAGGGCACGCTGGCCGAGAAGCTGCGCGCCGGCGGCGCCGGCATTCCCGGCTTCTACACACGCACCGGCTTCGGCACCAAGCTGGCCGAGGGCAAGGAGACCAAGGTCTTCAACGGCAGGGAATACGTGCTGGAGGAGGCGATCCACGCCGACCTGTCGCTGGTGAAGGCCTGGAAAGGCGATGCCCACGGCAACCTGGTATTCCGCGCGACCGCGCGCAACTTCAACCCGATGATCGCGACCTGCGGCAAGGTCTGCGTGGCCGAGGTGGAACAACTGGTCGAGGTCGGCGAACTGGAGCCGGACGCCATCCACGTACCGGGCATCTACGTCGATCGCATCATCCAGGGCGAGAGCTACGAGAAGCGGATCGAATTCCGCACCGTCGCCGGCGCCGACATCGGCAAGGAAAGCCCGACCCGAACCGCGATGGTCAAGCGCGCGGCCCGGGAACTGCGCGACGGCTACTACGTGAACCTCGGCATCGGCATCCCGACCCTGGTGGCCAACTACATCCCCGCAGGCATCGACGTGACCCTGCAGTCGGAGAACGGCCTGCTCGGCATCGGTCCGTTCCCGGACGAGGCGAGCGTGGATGCGGACCTGATCAACGCCGGCAAGCAGACCATCACCACCCTGCCCGGATCGAGCTTCTTCTCCAGCGCCGACTCGTTCGCGATGATCCGCGGCGGGCACATCGACCTGTCGATCCTCGGCGGCCTGGAGGTTTCCGCCACCGGCGATCTGGCCAACTGGATGGTGCCGGGCAAGATGGTCAAGGGCCCGGGTGGCGCAATGGATCTGGTCAGCGGCGTCAAGCGCGTGGTGGTGCTGATGGAACACAACGCGAAGGACGGCTCGCCGAAGATCAAGAACCAGTGCGACCTGCCGCTGACCGGCAAGCAGGTGGTCGACCTGATCATCACCGACCTGTGCGTGTTCAAGGTGCACAAGGTCGAGGGGCTGGTGCTGATCGAGCTGCACGAAGGCATCAGCCTCGATGAGGTGAAGGCCAGGACCGGTTGCGAGTTTGCGGTGGATCCATCGCTCGCGGGCTGACCCCCTTGCCGATGCCCCGTAGGAGCGCACCCTGTGCGCGAATGGCCTT
>JAGWNA010000082.1 GCA_028871555.1 Lysobacteraceae bacterium | reverse complement strand
TCGGTGAGGTTGATGACGCGGTCGTTGCTGCCCGGATCGGCGTTGTCGTCGTCCACCGGCAGGCCGTTGGGGTTCGGGCGCGGGTGGCGCTCGCCCTGCGGGCGCGGCTGCTGCGGGTTGGGATTGCCGCCGCGCTCGTTGCGCCGGCGTCGGCCGCGGCCCTCGCGGGCTTCGCGGCCGCCGTTGGGATTGTTCTGTCCCGGGTTCGCGGCTTGTCCCTGGCCCTGGGCCGGGTTCGCGGCCTGCGCCTGGCCCGGATTCGGCGCCGGGTTCTGGATCTGGTTTCCCGCCTGGTCCCGACCCTGGTCGGAGACGGGTTCGCGCGGCTCGCGGGATTCGGCGGCGATCCGCGGCGGCGTTTCACTTTGCGCGGTCGCTGGCGCCGCGGGCGGGGTCGGCGCGACGGTCGGTGCCGGCACCGGGCGCTCGGCTGCCGGTGCTGCTGCAGGCTCGGCGGGCCTTTCCGCCTGCGCTGCCCTTTCGGCTCTCGACGCGTTCTCGGCATTGGCCGCCGCGACCGCTGCGGCCGTCCGGCGCGGCGCGCGGGGGCGCGGCTCGGACTTGCCCTCGGTGGCGGGGCCGGTATCGGCGCTGCTGACGTCGGTCGGAGTGTTGTTTTCGGTATCGGACACGGGCAATCCTCACGGGGCGCCGTTGAATAACAGGAGGGAGGGTGTGCGTCGCGCGGAAGGCGCTCAGGGACAGGACTGTCCCGACGGACCGGATCGAATCTAACACTCACCACGTACGGACGTAAAGCCCGTGGCCGTGGCGGGGAGCCGGCCGGACCGCCGGGCCGGCTCCGAACAGCGGACTTGCTACGGGCGGATCAGAGCGCCTTGTCGATCATCTGGGCCAGCTGGCCCTTGCTGACGGCACCGATCTGGGTCGCTTCGACCTTGCCGTTCTTGAACACCATCAGGGTCGGGATGCCGCGGACTCCGTAGCTGCGCGGGGTCTGCTGGTTGTGGTCGATGTTCACCTTGACCACGCGCAGCTTGCCTTCGTATTGCCTGGCCAGTTCGTCGAGCATCGGCGCGATGGCCTTGCACGGGCCGCACCATTCGGCCCAGAAATCCAGCAGGACCGGGGTCTCGGACTTGAGCACCTGCTGCTCGAAGTCGTCGTCGTTCACATGGGTAATCAGGTCGCTCACCGTGGGTCTCCGTGGCTGGGGGCAATGCGTGGGGGCCAACACAATGGGGCGACCGGGGCGTCAAAACAAGGAGTGACGACGGCAGAGCCGTCATCAGCTACACTCAGGCGCCCATGAAGCGTGGGTTGTGCGGGTGGAATACGTGCCGAGGCGGCAGGTGTTCATTCCAGCGCAACTCCGGGCACGATTCAAGGGCGGCCTACCAAGCCGCCCATCAGACCGCCGGCAAAAACGGCGTCGCACGCCGCGGCGCGATCTTGTTGACCCTGATATCGAGCCGCTTCGCTGCGCTCCGCGCACACGTCCTGCACCGCCCTGCGCCGACTTTCGGCGGCTGAAGCGGGTGCAGCGCATCATGCCGCCGTCAGGCCAAGGTTTCCGATCCCCATATGTCACAAACCGTACTCACCGATACCTTTTTCACCAATTTCGATTTGCATCCGCTGTTGCAGCAAGGCCTGGACGACAGCGGCTTCACCCGCTGCACGCCGATCCAGGAAATGACCCTGCCGCTGGCGCTGGCCGGGCGCGACGTCGCCGGCCAGGCGCAGACCGGCACCGGCAAGACCTGCGCCTTCCTGGTCGCGCTGATGAACCGCCTGCTCACCCACCCGGCCGTGGCCGACCGCAAGGACAGCGATCCGCGGGCGCTGGTGATCGCGCCGACCCGCGAGCTGGCCATCCAGATCGAGAAGGATGCCCGCGCCATCGGCGCCCGCACCGGCCTGCGCATCGCGCTGATCTACGGCGGCGTCGACTACGACAAGCAGCGCCAACAGCTGAAGGACGGCTGCGACATCATCATCGCCACGCCCGGGCGCCTGCTCGATTACCACAAGCAGGGCGTATTCAGCTTCAACAGCGTCGAGGTGATGGTGATCGACGAGGCCGATCGGATGTTCGATCTGGGCTTCATCAAGGACGTGCGCTTCATCTTCCGCCGGCTGCCGCCGCGCGAGCAGCGGCAGGTGCTGCTGTTCTCCGCCACGCTGAGCCACCGCGTGCTGGAGCTGGCCTACGAGCACATGCACGAGGCCGAGAAGCTGGTGGTGGAAAGCGAGAACGTCACCGCCGACCGCGTGCGCCAGCTGGTCTACTTCCCGGCCAAGGAAGAGAAGATGCCGCTGCTGCTGAACCTGCTCGAGCGCACCCAGGCCGAGCGCAGCATCATCTTCGTCAACACCAAGGCCGCCGCCGAGCGCATCACCGACCGCGTGAAGCGCCACGGCTACCGTGTCGGCGCGATCTCCGGCGACGTGCCGCAGCTGAAGCGGCAGAAGCTGCTGCAGCGCTTCCAGGCCGGCCAGCTGGACATCCTGGTGGCCACCGACGTGGCCGCCCGCGGCCTGCACATTCCCGCGGTCAGCCACGTGTTCAACTACGACCTGCCGCAGGATGCGGAGGATTACGTCCACCGCATCGGCCGCACCGCGCGCCTCGGCGCCGATGGCGACGCGATCAGCTTCGCCTGCGACCTGTATGCGATGTCGCTGCCGGATATCGAAGTCTTCATCGGCCAGAGCATCCCGGTGGCCAGCATGGATCCGGATCTGCTGGTCATGCCCAAGCCGCGCGCGATCGACGCCGAGTTCGTCGCGAATGCCGCGGCCGACAGCGCCGCGTTCGGCGATTTCGTGCCGCCGCGGCCGGGCGAGGCGCCGCGCCGTTCGCGTGGCTCCGGCGGCCGTGGCGGCGAGCGCCATGGCGGCAATGCCCGCACGGGTTCGCGACCGCCGCGCGAGCGCAAGCCGCCGGTCGCCGCTGTAAACGGCAAGATCGAGCGGGGCGACACCATCGCCGTCGCCGCCGCGGCGCCGGTCGTCGACGCGGCCGGCAGCGTGCCCCGGAACGCGGCCGGCAACGTTGACGGTGAGAGTGCGCGCAAGCCGCGCCGCCGCCGCGGCGGCCGCAATCGCCATCGCGAAGGTGGTGTCGCCGGCACGCCGGAGGCGAACGGCCAGACTGCCGTCCATTCCGGCGAAGGCAACCGCGGATTCCATGGCGAGCGTCGCCCGTCGCGTGAGCGCAATGCCACGGAATCCATCGGCATTGCCAGCCGGCCATCGCGGCAGGTCGAGGTGGTCTCCGGCAAGGCCCGTGACCAAGCCCATCCGAACAAGCCCAGCCTGTTCCGTCGACTGACCAGGCTGTTCACCGGCCGCTGAGCGAAAGCCCACACTGGCGCCGGCTTCCCTTATCCTTGCATTCGATGCAGCGGCGTGCAGGCGCGGGGACACTCGGTGATCCAGTTCGATCAAGTCAGCAAACGCTACGAGGGCGGCCACGAGGCGCTCTCGCAGCTGTCCTTCGAGGTGCCGACCGGCGAGATGGCTTTCGTTACCGGGCATTCGGGTGCCGGCAAGAGCACCCTGCTCAAATTGCTCGGGCTGATCGAACGGCCTTCGCACGGGGTGATCACACTGGACGGCAAGAGCCTCGAGAAGGTGCGCCGCGGCGGCATTCCCAAATGGCGTCGGCAGATCGGCATGGTGTTCCAGGACCATCGCCTGCTGATGGAGCGGACGGTATTCGCGAATGTCGAGCTGCCGCTGGTGATCTGCGGCATCGCGCGCACCGAGCGCGCACGACGGGTGCGCGCGGCGCTGGAGAAAGTCGGCTTGCTCGACTGCGAACGCCAACTGCCGGCAACCCTGTCCACCGGCGAACAGCAGCGGGTGGGCATCGCCCGCGCGATCGTGGCGCGACCGGGCTTGCTGATTGCCGACGAACCGACCGGCAATCTCGACCCGCAGCTGGCGCTGGAGATCATGGGGCTGTTCGACGAATTCCAGCAGGTCGGCACGACCGTGCTGATCGCCAGCCATGACCTGCCGCTGATCAAGCGCATGAAGAGGCGCGTGATCGTGCTCGACCACGGCCGGCTGGTGGCCGATCTGTCGGCACAGGAGGTGTTGTGAGCATGCCGCCGGAAGCCATCCGGGTGTCGGCGTCCGAAGCGCCGCCGCGCAACGGGCACAGCCGCGGCCGGCGGTTTGCCAGCTGGCGCGAGCATCATGGCTGGAGCGCCGCGGCCAGCCTGCGCCGGCTCGCCTCGCGGCCGCTCGGCAGTCTGCTCACCATCGCGGTGATGGGGCTGGCGCTGGCCTTGCCGCTGGCGTTTTATCTGCTGCTGGGCAATGTGCAGAAACTCGGCGATGCGCTGGGCCGGAGCGAGGCCATCAGCGTATTCCTGCAGCCGGGTCAGAGTGCACAGCAGGCGCAGCTGCTGGCCCGGCAACTGGGGGAACGGCCCGAAGTGGCGAAGGTGATCGTGAAAACTCCGCAGCAGGGCATGGACGAACTGGCGCGGATGCAGGGTTTTTCCGGTGCCCTGCTGGCGCTGGACGACAACCCGCTGCCCTACGTACTGCAGTTGCAGCCGCAGGCGGACGCGAGCGCCGGCATGATCGAGCACCTGGCCGCCGACGTGCGTGCGATGCACAGCGTCGACATGGTGCAGGACAGCGGCAACTGGCGTCGGCGGCTGGATGCCTTGCTCGGCGTGGGCAATCGCGCAGCCCTGGTGCTGGCCTCCTTGCTGGCGCTGGCGGCACTGCTGGTGGTCGGCAATACGGTGCGCATGGACATCGCCGGCCGCAGCGAGGAAATCGGCGTGCTGATGCTGCTCGGTGCCGGGGCGGCGTTCGTGCGCCGGCCCTACCTGTATGCCGGCATCTGGTATGGCCTGTTCAGCGGCATCCTGGCGACCCTGCTGGCGGTGCTGATCGAGTTGGCGCTGGCCGAACCGGTGGCCCGGTTGGGCCGGGCCTACGCCGGCAAGCTGCAGATCGACGGATTGCCGCCATGGTTGCTGCTGGCCGTTCCGCTGGCAGCGGCCGTGCTCGGCTGGCTGGGTGCGCGGCTGGTCAGCGCGTGGCAGTTGCGCAAGGCCGCGTGAGCCTGATGGCCTCCCGACACGGTGATGCATGTCGCAGGCGCTGCCGTCGTGCAGTGGGCATGATCCATGCGGGAGCGGTCGCCAGTGGCGTGGCCGCAGGTGCGCCGGCACGGGGTCGTCACGCTTACGCGGGTATGTACAGTCGATGAGTTCAAGTATCAGCAGTCATCTGGCCACGGCCGCGCCGCGGGTACTGGTAGTTGACGGTTCCCGGGTCGTGCGGCAGCTGATCACCCGCGTGCTGCAGGCCGAGTTGCCCGATGTCGAAGTGGTCGGCTGCGACAGCGGGGTTGCCGCACAGCTGCTGCTGTTCAGCGGCGTGTTCGATTTCATCACCATCGCGCTGCGGCTGCCGGACATGGATGGGCTGGAACTGGCGCGTTTCGTGAGGGAGTCCGCGCCGCAGGCCTACGTGCCGATCGTGGTGGTCTCCGGCGACGTCGACGATCGTCTGCATCGGCGGGCACTGGGCGAGCACGTCACCGATTACTTCGACAAGGCGCTGGGTTTCCACGCCCTGGCCGAGTTCATCCGGGGCTATGTGCGGCCGCAAGATACCGCCGAGGGCGAAGTCCTGTATGTCGAGGACAGCCGGGTGGTGGCGCTGGCAACGCGCCGCATGCTGGAAAAGATCGGCCTCACCGTGCGGCATGTGATCAGCGTGGAGGATGCGCTGGCCGTGCTGGAAACGGCCCGGGTGCAGGGCAGGGTCGGCGCCGACGTGGTGCTGACCGACGTCAGTCTGAAAGGCGAGCTGACCGGTGGCGACTTGCTGGAGCGGATCCGCGGCGAGCTCGGCTATGGCAAGGGGCAGTTGCCGGTGCTGGTGATGACCGGCGACGAGAATCCGGCCAACCAGGCGGCGCTGATCAAGGCCGGTGCCAACGATCTGGTCGAGAAGCCGGTCGACGAGAAGCTGCTGATCACCAAGCTGCTGTTCCAGCTGCGGGTGGCGCGTCATCTGCGCAAGCATTCGTGCGACGCATGAGTGCGGAACAGGTCAGGCTGGAGCCGTCGTGGAAGGCGCGTCTGGGCGACTACCTGCTGAGTCCCCCGATGCAGGCCCTGGCGGCCTTCCTGCGCGCCGAAAAGCGTGCCGGCAAGCGGATTTATCCGCCCGGGCCGGAGATCTTCGCGGCGTTCGAGCATACCCCGTTCGATGCGGTGCGAGTGGTGATCCTGGGCCAGGACCCCTACCACGGGCCCGGCCAGGCGCATGGCTTGTGTTTTTCGGTGCGGCCGGGCGTGCGGGTACCGCCGTCGCTGGAAAACATTTTCAGGGAAATCCAGCGCGACCTGGGCATCGCACGCCCCGATCACGGTTGTCTCACGGCCTGGGCCGATCGCGGCGTGCTGCTGCTCAACGCCGTGCTGACGGTCGAGGCCGGCCGGCCCGGTTCGCATCAGGGCAAGGGCTGGGAGGGCTTTACCGACCTGGCGATCGAAACACTCGACCGTGAGCGCGAAGGCCTGGTGTTCCTGCTGTGGGGCAGCTACGCCCAGCGCAAGGGACAATTGATCGACGCCGGGCGGCACTGCGTGCTGAGCTCGGTGCATCCCTCGCCGTTGTCGGCCCATCGCGGGTTCATCGGCTGCGGCCATTTCTCCGCTGCCAACCGCTACCTCGAGGCGCAAGGCCAGCCGCCGATCGACTGGTCGCTGCCGCCGCGGGCGGCTCTGCCCGGGCTTGCTGCTTGCGCGCAATGACGCGCTGACCGCCAGGGTGGCAGCGTCGCGGTCGGTGCCGGCCATCCAGAGCCCGACAGACTGTCAGCGGCCGGGCCGAACTCCCGGCCCGCCGATGGCTGCGGTCAGGCAAGCCTTTGCCCGTGCGACCGCGTCGGCAAGTGAGGCGCCTCGGGCGACGGATGCCGCCACGGCGGCCGAGAGCTTGCAGCCTGTTCCATGCAGATCGGGGGTTTCCACCCGGGGGTGGTGAAGCGTTGCGTACCTTCGTGTGTCACAAGGATATCGATCGCCTCGGGCGGCGGAGCGTGGCCGCCCTTCATCAGCACGGCACGCGGCCCCAGCGCGAGCAGCGCGCGGCCCTGCCCGGCCGTCCTTGATTCCCGTTCCTCCGGCCGGCATGACCCGGATCAGGTTCAAGGGTCAGCTCGCGCTATCTCAGCCCTTCGCAGGGCACCTCTCGGAATACGCGAACGGGATGGAACGCAAGCCGTGCACGGTCAACGCCGAAACCGGGGATCGCGCGCGATGCACGCCGATGCCGGGTGCTAGCCTTGCGCGGATGGACACTTCGCACAGTGACGTATTGATCCTCGGCGGCGGCGTGATCGGTCTGGCGTGCGCGCTGTACCTGCGCAAGGCGGGAGCCAGCGTGCGCGTGCTGGAGCAGGGCACGCCCGGTTGCGGCAGTTCGCACGGCAACTGCGGCACCATCACGCCCAGCCACGCCGCCCCGCTGGCCAAGCCGGGAATGATGGGCATGGCGCTGCGCTCGATGCTGCGGGCCGACGCACCGCTGTACATCAACCCGCGCTTCGACGGGCCGCGGCTGCGCTGGTTGCTGGGCTTTGCGCGGCACGGCAATTGGCGCGATTTTGCCAGCGCGGCGACCGCTCGCGCGGCGATCCTGCAACGCTCGCGCCGGTTGCTGCGCGATCTGATGCGCGACGACGGACTCGATTGCGAATTCACCGAAGAGGGCCTGCTGTACGTTTACCGCACGGCGAAGCTGCAGGCGGCCGACGAGCATGATCACGTCGCCGTGCTGGATCGCTTGGGCATCGCAGTGGAGCGCCTGCGCGGCGAGCAGCTGCAGGCGATGGAGCCGGCGCTGAAGCCGGGCGTGGTCGGCGGCCTGATGCATCCGGGCGATGCGCAGCTGCGGCCGGATCGTTACGTGGCCGAGCTGGCGCGGCGCGTGGTCGAGCTCGGTGGGACGATCGAGACGCAGGCGAAGGTGGAGGCTTTCACCACCGCTCAGGGCCGCATTGCGCAGGTGCACAGCCGCCGCGGCACGTTCCGGGGCGAGCGCGTGCTGCTGGCGCTCGGTGCCTGGTCGCCGCTGCTGGGCAGGAAACTGGATCTGCGCCTGCCGATGCAGCCGGGCAAGGGCTATTCGCTGAGCTACAGCCGGCCTGCGCGTGTGCCGCGCCATGCGCTGGTGCTGCGCGAAGCGGCGGTATGCGTCACCACCTGGGGCAGCGGTTACCGGCTGGGCAGCACGATGGAGTTTTCCGGTTACGCCGAAGGCCTCAACCGGACCCGGCTCGAGGCCTTGCGGCGCGGTGCGGCAGAGGGCCTGCATGAGCCGGAAGGCCCCGAATTGCTGGAGGAGTGGTGGGGCTGGCGGCCGATGAGCGTGGACGAAGTGCCGATCATCGGCCCCAGCACGCGCTGGTCGAACCTGTCGCTGGCCACGGCGCACGGCATGCTCGGCGTGAGCATGTCGGCGGCCACCGGCGAGCTGGTGGCCGCGCAGCTTGCAGGCACCGAACCGGCCATTGATCCGCAGCCCTACGCACCGGCGCGCTTTGGCGTTTGACGGGCTTGCGTGTTCGTCGCATGCCCGATGACGGACCGGCAAGCCGCGAAAGGCAGAGGGCGCCGTCTTGTTGAGCGCTCTCAGTTCGCCAGCGGCTCGGTCAGCATGGGGCGACGTGCACTCAACGCGGTACCGGCCGCCGCCACGATGATGGCCACGATGGCCAGCCACTGCAGCAGGCTGAGCCGCTCGCCCAGCAAGATCGCACCTGCCACCGCCGCGATGGCCGGCTCCAGGCTCAACAAAGTACTGAACGTGCGCGCCGGCAGCAGGGTCAAGGCGATCATCTCCAGCGAATACGGCAACGCCGAGCTGAGCACCGCCACGCCCAGCGCATACGGCAACAACGCGGGCGACAGCAATGCGCTGCCGGCATGCGCGACACCGAAGGGTATCGCCAGCAAGGCACCGATCGAGGTTCCCCAGGTCACCGCGTCCGCCCCGAAGGCGGCTCCTGCCTTCTTCCCCAGCACGATGTACAACGCCCAGCCCACGCCGGCGGCCAACGCGTACATCACGCCAACCGGATCGAGCGCCTGCATCCGTACGTGCAGCGGCAGCAGCAGAGCCAGGGCGGCCACCACCAGCACGATCCAGACGAAGTCGATCAGCCGGCGCGAGCCGAACAGCGCCAGCGCCAGCGGCCCGGTGAATTCCAACGCTACGGCGATGCCCAGCGGGATCGTGCGCAGCGCCATGTAGAACACCAGGTTCATTGCACCCATCGAGAGGCCATAACCCCACAGTGCGCGCCGGTTGCGCCGACGGTCCAGCCGCCGCCACGGCCGTCGCCACATCAGCAGCATCAGCGCGCTGAGCGCCAGGCGATAGGCGGTAGCACCCTGGGCGCCGACCTGCGGGAACAGGTGTTCGGCCAGCGACGCGCCGCATTGGTACGAGGCCATGCTGATGACCAGCGCTCCGATCGCGAGCGCGAGCGGAGCAACGGCAGGACGTGATGACATGAGCGCAGTCGCAGTCGGGAAGCAGTTCGTCCATGATGCCTGCTACGCAGATCCGGATGAAACCCGCCAGGCAGCGCATCTTCGGCGATCCGGCCGAAAGCGCCTGACGGCCATGGGCCGCACGAAAGAGCACTCGACAACAGCTGTCGAGATCTCTTAATGGTGTCAGTCGACTCTAAGATACTGATGTGTAGAGATTTTCCATTGCAAGGTCACTACGTCACACCTGCGCCACTGACAAATTCAGGGGCACAAAATCGTGGCGCTGACTGCTTTTAGGGTGCTTCCCGCTGTTGTGCTTCCCGCGGTCAACGCCTGCGACTCGCTGGAGCTCGTGGGGTTCCCCTGCTCACGAGCCTGATTGCTCAGTCACGTGCACATACGCGCCAGCGAAGCAGTTACAGTGGCTCTGAACCCTAAACCATCCCGCTATTCGACGATGGTGGCAATCCGCACATTTGATGCGCGGTTTTTCGCAGACGCCCCGACCGAACCGTTCGGCTGGTAGTCCATGCCTCAGCCCCAATCAGCCAATTCGGCGGGGCGCCGTCGGACGAAAGTTCATGCGACACTAACCAATTGATTTATAACGGTACTCTTGACCTTCCTCGGAGAGGTGATGGCTTACAATATGCCCAACATGTGCCAGATGCGTGGCATAGAGTACTGGGAGATCAGAGATGCATCCGTTCCAAGACCGAGCGACCGCCGCCATGGAGGCGATCCTCCGGCAAGCCGCCCAAAACCTCATTGATGCGGGGGTTCCCCTCGAAGTCGCAAAGGCACGTGTTTGCCAACGCTTTGAAATTTTGAATTGGCAGTCAGGGCCCATCACAGTCGAGGCCCTCTGTGTACCGCCCACCGACAATCAGAATGGACACAACGTGGCCAGCAACACTTCAGGAAAAGTGGAGAAAAACCGGGAGTTGGTAAGCCCGCCCGCAGTGTCGCCTCCGGCTACGTCGATTACTAACTATTTTTACGGCCCGAACGCACGCGTTAACCACAACTCCGTTGACAAGTCGAGCAACGTAGTGGGTGACCACGCAGTCTTCCACGAACGCGTTGCCGATCTCAAACGTTCCATTGAGGCGGCGGATCTGCCGGACAATGATCGGGCCGAGGCATTGGAGGTGGTCGACAACATCGATGAACACGTGAGCTCCGGAGATCCCAAACGTTCCGTCTTAAGAGCCTTGCTGGCAAGCCTGCCGCAGATTGCAAGCGTGGCAAAACTCGGGACCGAAATTGTCGATCTCTGTAAATAGCTACAAGATTTCTTTACCTTTCACCGTTTACGCGGCGCTGCCACTTGCAGGCCCGCGCTAAGCTATTGCGCTTGGCCATGCTTCAGAAGCGAATCGCGACGATGCCCAAGCCGTCGCACCTGGCGTCCTAAGTCGTTGCCTCGCGTTGCCGATTGGACGGTCCTTGGCTGTCGAATCGCAGGAGAACACCGAAGAAACGTTCTTCCACGCCAATGCTGCGCGATATGCCGCGAAGGAACACGGGGAAGTTGTGCGCAGGTGGCTAATTCAGCACCCCGACGGCTGAAGCCGTGCTTGCGGCACAGCCCCTTGATCGGCAGGCCGGCATCCGCCTCACGCAGGAAGCCGATGATCTGTTCTTCGGAAAAGCGCTTCTTCACGTCCAATCTCCTTCGGTTGGGGGATTGGACTCCAAACGGCGGTGCTACTCAAAACCGGGGGGGCGTCGCCGGAACGGGTGTTCTACCGCGGCACGGATCGAGGCCTTCGCGTGTTCCAACTGCTCGATAATTTCGCGCAGCTGGGTATCGTCGATGGCTTTCACCACACTGCGCTTGGCCGCGATCCCCCGGCAAGCCGTTCCCCCGTGATCTCATGGTGAGTGACGAAGCTACCACTGTGGAACACCTGCGCTACTGACAGATTCAGGGGTGCAAAACGGTCGCGCTGACCGTTTTAAGGGTGCTTCCTGCTGGTGCGCTTATCGCCGTCAACGCCGGGCGTGATCATCCGATAGCCCATGGCTCGGTATCCGCGTTGACGTTTGTCCCACATCCGAAGCAAGGCGGGATGCCCCGTATCGACGAAGTCGATCACACGCACATCGGTCTTGCTTGCGTGTTCGCGGTGTAGCCGACCAGCATACTGCTGCAGCGTACCCTTCCACGATATCGGCATCGCTAGAATCAACGTGTCTAGCGGTGGATGGTCAAAGCCTTCACCCACCAGTTTGCCCGTAGCGAGCAAAATGCGGGGCTCGTCCGTTGGCAAAGCTTCTAGCTCCGCGACTGACTTGGCTCGCTGCTTCTTCGACATCCGGCCGTGCAGGATGAAGGGCGCGGGCAGCTTGTCAAGCAGAGCCGTGGCAATGGCATCGAGGTGATCGGTGCGCTCAGTCAGCATCAGCACCTTGCGGCCTTGTACAAAAGCATCTTGGATCGCCACCGCAATCGCCGCTGTCCGGCCGGGATCGCTGGCGAGATGGCGAAACACGTCCTGAATGCCTGTCTCCTGGGGGAGATCAATGGGCGCATCCAGAAAGTGCGGGATGACTTCCAAGTCGTGCGGCGCAGTCGCCGGTTGAGTGGCGGTGTATCGCGTCGGACCGCACTGCATGAAAACGATCGGCTGCTGCCCATCCCGCCGGATCGGCGTGGCGGTCAATCCGAGAACGTACCTCGCCTTGACCCTTTTCAGGATCGCATCGAAGGACACAGCACCGACGTGATGGCACTCATCGACGACGACATGCCCGTAGTTTTCGACCATTGCGTTGACTTGGCCTTGCCGCGACAGCGACTGAATCACGGCGATATCGATCTTGCCCGTCGGCTTGGACTTGCCGCCACCGATCGTGCCGACAACGCCTTTACCGACACCAAGGAATGATTGAAGCCGCTCCTGCCATTGCTTGAGCAGCTCAGTGCGATGGACCAGCACCAAGGTGTTGACACCTCGCCTAGCAATCAGGGCTGCTGCCGTGACGGTTTTGCCGAAGGCCGTGGGTGCACACAACACGCCCGAATCGTGTTGCAACATGGCTGCGGTTGCCGCTTCCTGATCGGCACGCAGCGTCCCCGCGAAAGTCGCCTCGATCGGCAGGCCCTCATAGCGTTCGTCTTGCAGGCTGCACTGGATGCCGTTGACTGCAAACAGTTCCTTGACCGCATCCAGGCAGCCACGCGGTAGCCCGATATGCTGAGGATAATTCTCCGCGCAGCCAATGACGCGTGGCTTGTCCCACACCGCAAAGCGCATAGCCTGCGCCTTGTAGAACTCGGGGTTCTGGAAGGCA
>JAGWNA010000081.1 GCA_028871555.1 Lysobacteraceae bacterium | reverse complement strand
AACAACCTGCGCCGCTACGTGCAGGCGCACCGGCGGCAGATCGACAGCGTCCAGCTCTACATCCACCTGTGGCGCGATGGCGACAACAGCTATCACCTGAAGGGCCTCCTCGTCGACGATGACGTGGCCGTGCTTACCGGCAACAACTTGAACCCGCGCGCATGGTCGCTGGATCTGGAAAATGCCCTGTTGCTGCGCGACCCCGCGCATCTGCTGCGGGACAGGCATCAGGCCGAGTGGACTGCGTTGCAGCGCCACGCCACGCGGCTGACCGATTACCGGGCGCTGGAAAGCCCGCGGCATTATCCGGCGGCGGTACGCAAGCAGCTTGGCCGGCTCAATCGGACCCGCCTCGACCGGCTGCTGAACCGGCTGCTCTGATCGGCCGCGTAGGAGCGCACCCTGTGCGCGAATGCTCTTGCGGATGTTTCTATAAGAGCATTCGCGCACAGGGTGCGCTCCTACGGTGTCGGCGGTGCGACGAGGCGTTGCAGGCGCAAGCCAAGCCAGCGATCCACGTCCGGCCATTCGCTGGCCAGGATGCTGTAGCAGACGGTGTCGCGCAGGCTGCCGTCGGGACGTCGCTTGTGCGCGCGCAGCATGCCGTCGCGATGGGCGCCGAGGCTCTCGATCGCGCGTTGCGAGTCGAGGTTGCGGTGGTCGGTGTGAAACTCCACCGCGACGCAGTGCAGCGTCTCGAACGCATGGCGAAGCAGCAGGCGCTTGCAGGCCGTGTTGAGGTGGCTTTTCTGCCAGCGCCTGGCGTACCAGGTGTAGCCGATCGCCAGCCGCGGCAGTTCCGGCATGATCTCGTAATAGCGGGTGGTGCCGACGATCTCGCCGCTGCTTCGTTCGCGCACGGCGAACGGCAGCATCAGACCGTCGGCCTGCCCTTGCAGCGCCTTTTCCACGTAGGCATGCGCCTGGCCCGGCGCCGGGACGCTGGTGAACCACAGATTCCACAGCGCGCCATCGGCGGCGGCGGCTTCAAGTGCCGGCACATGCCCGAGTTGCAACGGTTCCAGCTCGACGTGCTCGTCGCGCAGGCGGGTCGGGACACAGGTGTTCATCGGGATTCCGGCGGGGCTGGCAACGTTCGAGGGGCGGGGCGGGTGGGCCAGATCGGGCTTGCCGGATCAGGCATCCAGGTCGGGGATCAGCTTGCTCTCGAGACGGGCGATGTGGTCTTTCAGCAGCAGCTTGCGTTTCTTCATCCGGGTCAGTTGCAGTTCGTCGCGGCCGAGTCCGTTCGCCAGCTGCCTGATCGCCACGTCGAGATCGCGATGCTCCATGCGCAACTCCGCCAGCAAATGGACGATTTCGGCGTGATCCTGTACCTGCATGGCGATGGCGGTGGCTGGGGTTTGAAGCCATGTAGTTTAGCGCCGTTTGGCCCCGCCGGAAGCCATTCGGCCAGACCGCTACAATAAGCGCCTTTCACGTCCGAAAAAGCCGGTATGCCCGCCCAGTCCGAGACCCCCCGAATGCCCGCTGCCGATGCTGCCAGACTGGCGCGGCGCCTGCGCCATCAGGTGGGGCAGGCGGTCGCCGATTTTCGCATGATCGGGGATGGCGACAAGGTGATGGTGTGCCTGTCCGGAGGCAAGGATTCCCACACCTTGCTGGACATGCTGCTGCAGTTGCAGGCGAGGGCACCGGCGCGTTTCGAGCTGATCGCGGTGAATCTCGATCAGAAGCAGCCGGGCTTTCCCGAACATGTGTTGCCGGATTACCTCACAGCGCGTGGCGTACCGTTTCACATCATCGAGCAGGATACCTACAGCACGGTGACCCGGCTGATCCCGGCCGGCAAGACCATGTGCAGTCTGTGTTCGCGTCTGCGCCGCGGCGCGTTGTATACGTGGGCTGCAGCCAACGGCATCAGCAAGATCGCGCTGGGCCATCACCGGGACGACATCCTTGCCACGTTTTTCCTGAACCTGTTCTACCAGGCGCAAATGAAGGCGATGCCGCCGAAGCTGCGTTCGGACAACGGTCGTCACGTGGTGATCCGGCCACTGGCCTACTGCCGTGAGAGCGAGATCGGCGAGTATGCCGCGCAGCAGAAATTTCCGATCATCCCGTGCAACCTGTGCGGGTCGCAGGAAAACCTGCAGCGCCGGGCGGTGCAGCGCATGCTGGCCGAGTGGGAGCGGGTGCAGCCCGGGCGCAGCGAAAACATCTTTCGTGCGCTGGGCAACGTGTCGCCTTCGCAGCTGGCCGATCGCCGGCTGTTCGATTTCGCCGGCCTGGCGGCGCGCGAAAGCGATGTCCGGGTCGATACACGTGACCGGGCGGCCGGTTATCCTTCCTGCGACGCATAGACGTCCATACTTCCATCCACTTCCTGTCGAGTACCTACCGTGTCCTTCTTTGCATCCGTTGAAATGGCTCCAGGCGATCCGATCCTGGGTTTGACCGAAACCTATCTGGCCGACCAGCGTCCGGGCAAGATCAATCTCGGCGTTGGCATCTACGTGGACGAACAGGGGCGCATCCCCCTGCTGCAATCCGTGCGCGAAGTCGAACAGGCACTGGTATCGGCGGCCAGGCCGCGCGGCTACCTTCCGATCGATGGGCTGGGAACCTACAACCAACTCACCCGGCAATTGCTGTTCGGTGCCGAATCGCCGCTGCTGGCGGCCGGGCGGGTGGCCACTGCGCAGACCATCGGCGGCAGCGCGGCGCTGCGGGTGGCTGCCGACCTGCTCAAGCAGGTGCGTGGCGCCGACGCGAAGATCGCGATCAGCAATCCAAGCTGGGGCAATCACCATGTCGTGTTCAGGACCGCCGGTTTTTCGCTGCTCGAATACCGCTACTACGACGCGACCAGCCACGGACTGGATTTTGCCGGCATGCTGGAGGATCTGGCTGCCATGGAGCCGGGCACCGTGGTGCTGCTGCATGCGTGCTGCCACAACCCGACCGGTGTCGACCTGGACACGGCGCAATGGCAGCAGGTGATCGCACTGCTGCGCGAACGCCGGCTGCTGCCGTTCATCGACATGGCCTATCAGGGCTTCGACCAGGGCATCGACGCCGACGCCACCGCCGTGCGGTTGCTGGCGGCGTCGGGCATCGAGGCGTTCGTCGTGGCCAACTCGTATTCCAAGTCGTTCTCGCTGTACGGCGAGCGGGTCGGCGCGCTGTCGGTGGTCGGTGCCGATCGCGACGAGGCGGCGCGGCTGCTGTCGAAGATCAAGCAGACCATTCGCGCCAACTACTCCAGCCCGTCCGCGCATGGCGCCAGCCTGGTGGCCGGGGTGCTCGGCAGCGCCGAGTTGCGTGCACGCTGGGAGCAGGAGCTGGGCGGGATGCGCGAGCGCATCCATGCGATGCGTGCCGGCCTGGTCGAACGGCTCGCCATGCATGGGGCCACGGAGTTCGGTTTCATCCAGCACCAGGCCGGAATGTTCTCCTACTCCGGCCTGAGCAAGGCCCAGGTCCATCGCCTGCGCGACGAGTACGCGATCTACGCGCTCGACAGCGGCCGCATCTGCGTGGCGGCGCTCAATCACGGCAATCTTGACACCGTGGCGGCGGCGATGGCTGCGGTCACTCGCTGAAAGCCCGCGTCGCCGGCAACCGTCGCGTCGTCATTCCGGTGCAAGCCGGGATGACGACGGCACTTCCTGCCTTCGGGCCGCAACCCATCCGGATATCGAATGTTCTTTCGCAATCTCACCTTGTTCCGTTTTTCGCCTGCCGTGGCTGCCGATCTGGAACGCCTTGACGCGGTACTGGCCGGGCACCGCCTGCGCCCCTGCGGCCCGCTGGAAATGTTCACCCGGGGGTTCGTGCCGCCGGCCGGTCGCGGCGAGGACATGCCGCTGACGCATACGGTGCGGCACTGCACCTTGCTGACCGTGGGCGGCGAGGACAAGCTGCTGCCGGCGCAGGTGGTCAACGAGGAATTGCAGCGCAAGGTGCGCAAGATCGCCGACGAGGAGGGCCGCAAGGTCGGCGGCCGCGAGCGCAAGCGGATCAAGGAGGATCTGCTGAGCGAGTTGCTGCCGCGCGCGTTCGTGCGCAACTCGCGGATGTCCGCCTATGTCGACAAGAAAAACGGCTGGCTGGTGCTTGATACCGCCAGCCGCAAGTCCGCCGAGAACGCGTTGACCGAGATCCGCGAAGCGCTGGGCAGTTTTCCTGCCGTGCCGCTGGCGCCGGAAGAGGGGCCGCGGGTGCTGATGACCGACTGGCTGGCCAACGGCAACCTGCCGGCCGGGCTCGCCCTGGGCGACGAGTGCGAACTGCGCGACCCCGCCACGGCCACCGGCGCGATCGCCCGCTGCCGCCGGCAGGATCTGGATGCCGAAGAGGTCAAGGAGCACCTGCGCAACGGCAAGCAGGTGTTTCTGCTCGGGCTGACCTTCGACGACCGCATCAGTTTCGTGCTGGGCGAGGATCTGGTCATCCGCAAGCTGAAATTCCTGGACGTGGTGATCGACGAGCTGGGCGACAGCCACCCCGATGCCCAAGCCGAACTGGATGCCGGCTTTGCCCTGCTGACGCTGGAACTGGCGCGGCTGCTGGCCAAACTGGAGGAATGGTTCGGCGTGTCGCGTCCCACCGATGGCTGAGACGCCGGCCCGGCATGCATCGGGACGGAACATGACAAAAAGCCCTTGCATCGAACGGCCGATTTACCCGCATACTGCCCATGCACGCTGCGTTTGCCTGGCGTGCCGGCAGTGACGGGCAGGCTCATGGCGCAACATCTGGAAGGCGATTGGCTGGAACTGGCGACGCTCAGCGGCAGCACCATCCGCGTGCTGAAAGCCGCCCATCCGCGTGCGCGGCGGCTGCGTCTCACGGTGACGCCCAAGGGCGCGCGGTTGTCCTATCCGCATGGTACCCATCCGGCCCAGGTCAACGCGTTCCTGCGCAGCCATGCCCAGTGGCTGGAGCAGAAGCTCGACGAGCTGAACCTGACCGTGAAGCCCTTGCCGCCGTTGCGCGTGGGCCATGCGACCGATTTTCCGCTGCGCGGCCAGATTGCGACACTGGACTGGGCCGCCGGCCCGTATCCGCGCATCGAGCCGTTCGAGGGCGGCATCACCCTGGTGATCCCGCGCCCGCATACGCGCGCGCTGCCGATCGCCCGTGGCCTGCTCGCCTCGCATCTGGAGGCGCAGATCCGCCGCGATGTTTCGCGCTGGCTGCCCGGCTATGTGCCGCAGCTGGGCCTGGCACCGACTGCGCTGAAAATCCGCCCGATGAAAAGCCTGTGGGGCAGCCTGGACACGCGCGACCGCATCAATCTCGATCTGGCGCTGGCGCTGGCGCCGCCGGCCGCGTTGCGCTACGTGCTGGCGCACGAGTTGTGCCATCTGAAGGTCCGCAACCATTCGCCGCGCTTCTGGGCGCAAGTCGAAAACCTGTTTCCCGACTGGCGCACGCAACGCAGCTGGCTGCGCCTGAACGGTGCGAGTCTCAAGTCCGAGCTGGATCGGCTGGTGGCCGACGTGGCCGATTGACGCAAGCCTTCGCAGCTTCTCAGGTCTTGCGGGATTTCCGCACGTACTGCGTGCCAAGCACGATGTCCCACAGTGGCGTGGTGACGCCGAAATTGGTGTCCGGATGGTAGTGGTGGACATGGTGGGCACCCGCCCAGCGCAGCAGCAGCGGATGCCTGAAACGGACATGGTGGATGATGAAGTGGCTCAGGCCGTAGGCGATGTAGCCGAACGTCACCGAGCCCATCATCAACAGGGCGAATCCGCTGGATACGACCAGCATGCACAGCCCGGTCAGGATGAGCAGCACGATCCCCGGCAGGAAGAACGGCAGCGAGTCATAGCCGAGTGGGCGCTCGTGATGCATGCGGTGGCCCTGTGCGAACAGCGGTATCTGCGTGTGGAACATCCAGCGGTGAAAGAAATACTCGACGAAACTGAAGGCGAACAGCCCCAGCAGGACCGCCAGCAAGGCGTCCAGGGCGCTGCCTTGATGCCGTTGCCAGCCTTCGAAGACCATCCCCGCGCCAAGTGCCAGGTCGATGACGAACTCGGCCCAGTAGTTTGTCCGCGTGGTGGACATTCTGGCAACTGAATCCAGGAACCCGCGCAACAGGGTTCGTTTCATCGGTCGTGGCATGATTTCGTCTTCTTGCTGGAAAGCACGCATGCCTCCTGGGCTGGAGAGCCATTCTCCCATGATGCCATCGGCAAATGACAACGGTGCCTGACCGGCAGCTGACTCGCGCACGAGTGGGGGCGGCCCCGCGGACAGGCGGGGCCGGTTGCAGCGTTCTAATGCGACAGTGCGAATCCGGTAAGGATCTGCGCGGTCTGCTGCGGTTTTTCCAGCATCGGCATGTGGTTGCAGCCGTTGATCACGCTGGTGCCGATCGCGCTGGCGCGGGTCAGGCCGTTGCGCAGGCTGTCGAGGGCGGAGAGGTCGATGACCTTGTCGTCGCGGCACCACAGGCCGAGTACCGGCATGCCGAGCTGGCCGAGCCGATCCTGCACCGCCAGATACTGCGACGGTTTGCGCAATTCGTTGAAGACGCGCTTGATGAAGCTGCTGTCGCGCTGGTTGCGCTTGATCAGTACATCGATGAAGCGGCCGGGCAGGTCGGGCGGGTTGTCGAATGCCAGAGCGGCGGCACGGGCAAAACTGGCATGGTCGTTGAACAGGAACGGGTCCTTGCCGGCCAACGCCTCGCGGGCGAACGCATTCTGCCTGTACTTCAGGCCGAACGCATCGACCAGCGCCAGTCCGGCCACGTGTTCGGGATGTTCGGCCGCATACACGCCGGCCACCGCCCCACCCATCGAATGGCCGACCAGCACGAAGCGCTGCAGCCCCAGCGCCTGCACGAACGCCTGCAGGCGTGCCACCTGGGCATCGATGTCGTAGTTGCCGTCCGCCTCGCGCGATGACTCGCCCCAGCCGGGCAGGTCGGGAATGATCAGGTGGAAATGCGGGGTCAGGTATCCGGCCACGTCCAGCCAGACTTCCTTCCGGTCGGCAAAGCCGTGCAGCAGCACGATGTCCGGGCCTTCGCCGCCTTCGTAGTAGACCCAGCGGGTATCGCCGGCCTGCACCGAGTGTTTTTCCAGATGCGCGGCCATCGCCTCGCGTGCAAAATTCGCGCGCAGCAGCCATTGCGGCGCGAACAGGTAACTGCCGCCGAGCATGATGGCCAGCACCACGACCAGCCAGGCCAGGAACTTCAGCCGGCGCACCAGCATGCGCTTCCAGAGCGGCATCGTGACAATCTCCTTGCGCAATGCGCGGGCGGGCAGCCGGGGCATGGGCGATTTCCGAACGGGCAAACGTCAAGTATGCCACTGTCGCGGCCCGCGCCGCCCGCGACGACAAGCCCGGCGCCGATCTTTGCGTGCGCTGGGGGCATCCCGGGTCTGGCGCCGGTGCCGGAAAACGGCAAGCGCGATTTCCATCCGATCAACGCCGGACTTGTCGCTGCGCATGCGCGTGCGTCAGTCGCGCGACATGGCCTGCGCGGCCTGCCACATCGCACGGGTCAGCGGGCGATGCGCGTGCGGTGTCTGCAGCACGATCAGGGTGGTGGTGCTGGTGCTGGCGCCGGTCTTCAGCAGACGGTCGAGTACCGCTTCGAGATGGCTGATCGACATCGCCACCACATGCAGCAGGGCGGAATCCTCGCCGGCCAGCCGGTGGCAGTCGAGCACTTCGGGAATATCCTCGACCAGACGGCCGATGCGGGCGCAGGTGGTGCCGTCGCAGCGCAACCGGATCATCGCGCTGATCGTGTAGCCCAGTCGCCTCGGATTGATCGTGGCGCGATAGCCGCTGATCACCCCGGTATCTTCCAGGCGCCTCACCCGCTCGGCCACCGCCGGTGCCGACAGGCGTACTTTGCGGCCAAGCTCGGCGTAGCCCAGGCGGGCATCGTGTTGCAGCGCTTCCAGCAGCTGCCAATCCTTGCTGTCCAGTTCGGGTTTCGATTCCAAGGCAAAATCACTCGATGGTCGTTCTGATCGGTGGCGAAATATCGCGGTGGCGACTCGATGCATTATTCCCCGACGTCATCGCCAGGGCTAGGATGCGCACTCCCCACACCGAAAATCGTTCCCATGGATACCACCGAGCGTCTGGACGGGCGCACCCTCCTTTTCATCAGCATGGCCTTGCTTACCTGGTCGTCGGCCTATGCGGCGATCGCCTATGCGCTGGCCTCGTTCACGCCCGGCGAAGTGGCCTTCGCCCGGCTGACCATCGGCACGCTGTGCTTTGCGGTGCTGGTGCTGGTCCGGCGGGTGCCGTTGCCGGCGCGGCGGGACTGGCCGGCGCTGGCCGTGCTGGGGGTGCTCGGGCTTACCGTCTACCATGTGTGCCTCAACTATGCCGAAACGCGGATCGCCAGTGGCACCGCATCGATCCTGATTTCGCTGGCGCCGGCCGCCACCGCGGCGGTTTCCGCGGTATGGCTGCGCGAGCGCCTGTCCGCCCGCATGCTGACCGGCCTTGGCGTGGCCCTGGCCGGTGTGGTGCTGGTGGTGCTGGCCAGCGGCAAGCAGGTGAAGTTCGAACCGATGGCGGCGCTGGTGCTGGTCAGCGTGCTCGCCTCGGCGATCTTCTTCGTCGGCCTGAAGCCGTTCTTCGCGCGCAGCAGCATGATCGGGGTCACGGCCTTCACGCTGTTCGCCGGCGCGCTGGGGGCGCTGCCGTTCACGGGCGGCATCGGCGCGGCTTTGCACGCAGCGCCCTGGTCGCATGTCGCCGCGCTGCTGTGGCTGGGCATCGCGCCGACCTTCATCGGCTACATGGCCTGGAGTGCAGCACTGCATCGGGCCTCCGCCTCGCAGGTGTCCAGCTTCATCTACTTTTCGCCGCCGATCGCGGTGCTGATCGGCTGGCTTTGGCTGGGCGAACGTCCCGGCCTGCTGACGCTGGTCGGCGGTGCGATCACAGTGGCCGGTGTGGCGCTGGCGAACATGCGGCGGCGGGTCACGCCCGGCATGTCGCCAGCATGTGATCCCTGCGAGCAGACCTGAATCGCCATCCGCAGAGCGTTGCATGTACGAGCTTTACATCGCCAACAAGAACTACTCGTCCTGGTCGCTGCGGCCGTGGCTGCTGCTCAGCGAGCGGGGCATTGCGTTCCGTGAGCGACTGGTGCCGTTCGCGCAGGGCGACGGCACCAGCTGGCACGCGTTCCGTGCATTTTCGCCGAACGGCAAAGTACCGTGCCTGCACCACGGCAATGCCGTGGTATGGGATTCGCTGGCGATCGTCGAGTATCTCGCCGAGCGTCATCCGGACGTCTGGCCGTCCGATCCGTCGGCGCGCGCATGGGCTCGCTGCGCCGCGGCCGAGATGCATTCGGGTTTCGCGGCGCTGCGCGGTCACTGCGGGATGAATTGCGGTGTGCGCATCCGTCTGCCGGAGGACTTGCCGGCGGCGCTGCATGCCGACATCGCGCGCATCGACGAACTGTGGAACGAGGGCCTGAACCGGTTCGGCGGGCCGTTTCTGGCGGGCGCAGCGTTCGGCGCGGCCGATGCGTTCTTCGCGCCGGTGGCTTTTCGCGTCCAGACCTATGGCCTCGCTCTTGGCGATGCGGCCGGAGCCTATGCAGGGCGCTTGCTCGAGTTGCCCGCAATGCGCCGCTGGCATGCCGATGCGCTGCAGGAAACCTGGCGCGATCCGGAACACGAGCGGGAAGCGGAGCAGTCCGGAACCTTGCTGCGGGACTTGCGTGTCGCGGCAGGCTGATCGGACCGGTCAGGGCGGTGCCGCACGCGGTCCCGCTGCCGTCGGAGTCAGAGCTTGTACGCCCGGTGGATCGCCACGATGCCGCCGGTGAGGTTGCGTACCTCGACGCGGCCGAAGCCGGCGCGTTCCATCATGCCCTTGAGGGTTTCCTGGTCCGGGTGCTTGCGGATCGACTCGGCCAGATACTGGTAGCTGTCGGCATCGCCGGCGAACAGCTGGCCCAGCTTCGGCAGCACCTGGAACGAGTGGAAGTCGTAGAGCTTGCCGAACAGCTCGTTGTGCACCCTGGAGAACTCCAGTACCAGCGCGCGGCCGCCGGGCTTGAGCACGCGGCAGATGTCGGCCAGCGCCTTGTCCTTGTCGGTGACGTTGCGCAGGCCGAAGGCCATGGTCACCGCGTCGAAGCTGCGGTCGGGAAACGGCAGCGCCTCGGCGTTGAGCTGTGCCCAGCGCAGGCCGGAAACCAGGCCGCGGTCGGTCAGGCGGTCGCGGCCGACATCGAGCATGGCGGCGTTGATGTCGCCGACCACCACCTCGCCTTCATCGCCGACTACCGGCTTGAGCAGCGCGGCGATGTCGCCGGTGCCGCCGGCCAGATCCAGCACGCGGTCGCCGCGGCGCACGCCGCTGACGGCCACGAAATGGCGTTTCCACAGCCGGTGCACGCCGAACGACATCAGGTCGTTCATCAGGTCGTAGTTGCGCGCGACCGAAGTGAAGACCCGACCGACCAGTTTCTGCTTCTCCGCGACCGGCACGTCACGGAAGCCGAAGTGGGTGGTCTGGTCCGGGGCGGGGGTGGGCTGCTCGTTCATGCCGCGATGTTACAGGATCGCCGCCGGCCCGGTGGGGGCTCCTACCGCAGGGAGTCCTCGACCGGCCTGCCGTCCTGCTTGTAGATCACGCCGTCCTTCATCACGAAGCTGACCTTCTGCATCAGCGTGATGTCGTTCAGCGGATTGCCGGGCACGGCGATCACGTCGGCGCTGCGCCCCGCGGCGATCTCGCCGAACTGATCCTGCTTGTGCAACAGCTCGGCGGCATGCGTGGTGGCGGCCTGCAGCACGAACATGGGCGGCATGCCGGCCTGCACCATGTACTGGAACTCTTTCGCGTTCTCGCCGTGCGGGTAGACGCCGGCGTCGGTGCCGAAGGCAATCTTCACGCCGGCGCGGTAGGCCTTGCCGGCGGTCGCCATGATCACCGGACCGACCTGCTCCGCCTTGGCCGCGACCTGTGGCGGGTACCAGCCTTGCTTCGCCTTCTCCATCACGTACTGGCCGGCGATGATGGTGGGCACGTACCAGGTGCCGTGTTGCTTCATCAGCTTCATGTCTTCGGCGTTCATGAAGGTGCCGTGCTCGATCGAATCGACGCCGCCCAGTACCGCGCGGCGGATGGCTTCGGCACCGTGCGCGTGGGCCGCCACGGTGAAACCGTAGTCGTGCGCGGCGGCGACCACGGCCTTGATCTCGTCGATGGTCATCTGCGGGTTCTCGGAACTGGAGCTTTCGTCCAGCACGCCGCCGGAAGGCATGATCTTGATCAGGTCGGCGCCGTCCTTGTAATGCTGGCGCACGGCCTTCCACGCCTCCGCGGGCGAGTTGATGATGCCGTCCTTCGGGCCCGGGTCGCCTTGCAGATCCCAGCGGAAGCCATTGGTCGGGTCGGCGTGGCCGCCGGTGGTGCCGATGAACTGGCCGGCAGTGAAGATGTGCGGGCCGGGCACGATGCCGGCGTTGACCGCATTGCGCAGCGCGATCGATTCGTTGTGTTCGTCGCCAACATTGCGCACGGTGGTGAAGCCGGCCAGCAAGGTGCGTTTCGCATAGACCGTGCTGCGGATCGCGTAGTCCGCCGGATTGAGGCGGAACTTGTCGCTGTAGGTGGAGCGGCTGAACTGCACGGTCAGGTGGGTGTGCGAATCGATCAGGCCGGGCAGGCAGGTGGCGCCGGCCAGTTCGACCATGCGGAAGTGGTCACCGGCCGCGGTGGCGGCATCGCGGTAGGGCGCGGCGTCGACGCTGCCGGCCTGCAGCGACTTGATGCGGCCGTCCTCGACGACCACCGTGGTCTCGCCGAGCAGTTTGCCGGCGGCCGGGTCGAGCAGGTGTGCGCAGTGCAGCAGGCTGACGTCGTGGGTGGCAGGCTTGTCATCGGCATGGATGACGGTCGGCAGCGCGAAGGCTGCGGCAATCGCGAAGGCAAGCAGTGGCTTCATGATGGATCCCCTGGGGCGAGCGGCCATTTTAGGCACACCCGTCGCGGCTCGTCATTACATGCATTGCCGCGCCGGCCGGGAGACGATCCGCAAAGCCGCCGGGTCAGAGGTGGCCGGAGCGGTTCTTCCCGGACGTTGCCGGCTCGCGGTCCTGCGCCTTGCCCGGCACGGTCACTGTCGCCGCGTGGCTGTGGCGTTCCGCGTCGACATGCCGCGCGTGCAGGCTGGTGTCGGCGGCATCGGTCATGCCCGCAATGCGGTCATCGCGTGGCACGGTGTCCCGGGTATCGGCTTCCTCGCCGGCGGTGATCTTCAGGATCGAGTGGCGCATTTCGCGCGACAGGATGACCCGGGCATCGCGGACCATCGCTTCGAGCGCGCTGTCGTAATCGAGCTTGCCTGCCTCGTCGGTCCACACCATCCGCCGCTCGCGCAGCTTCTGGATGAAACCGCGGAACAGCGCCTTGTCGAAGAATTCCGGTGCCGACAGTTCGTTGAGCAGGCTCAGGCGTTGCGCGCTCAGCGTGCAGGTCTTCTCCAGCTCGGCGGCAGTGAGCGTATGCGGACCGTTCTTGGCCAGCGCCGCGATGGTGATGTAGTAACGCTCGAATGCCTGGATCAGGCTGCGCGCGATCACCTTCAGCTGATAGGCGGCATCGTCCTGGCCGGGGCCACGCTCCAGCATGCGCCCGTCGTCGGTGGATTCGAGCAGGCCGCGACGCACGAAGAAGTCGATGGTCGCCTGCAGCTGGGTGCAGAAGCCCTTGCTGTTCCATGGCAGGAACAGCTCGCCCTGGATGAACGGATAGATGATCCGGCCCAGGCGCAGGACCGATGCGCGCGGCATGCGGCGGTTGTTGAGAAAGCAGCAGGCCACCCAGGCGGCGGC
>JAGWNA010000080.1 GCA_028871555.1 Lysobacteraceae bacterium | reverse complement strand
ATCAATCCTTGCAGGTACCACGTGGCCGGCGCCGCCCGATCCGCGTGTCCCATGGCGGACACGATCGCCTCGCCATACCGCTCAAAGCGTGTTTCAAGACTTGTGCCCATGACCCACCTCCTTGCGCGCTGCTCGAAGATGACCGCATCTTACCAGATTTTAATAACACAGTAGAACTAAGGATGCTCTGATTTTGCTCGTCATCCCAGCGCACGCTGGGATCCAGCGTCTGTAGACCATTGAACGCAAAGGCACTGGATTCCTGCTTTCGCAGGAATGACGAGCAAGAAGCCGATTGATCAGACCTTCCCTAACCCGTCGTTGCACGCGCCCCAGGTCGCGCTGGCGCGGGCCGTCGGCGAGTGTACTCTGCGTTGGCAATCAGCCATCCGGAAAGCAGGCAGTCGCGAAGGACCGGAACGGGTCGAAAGCGGGAATTTGCTCGATGGTCGGTTTTCATCTGCCGGAGAGCCGACGGCAACTGCCGCGAGGGGCTGACGCGCGAAGTTGATCGGGTTGTTGCTCTGGCACCATTGAAAAGCCCGGGCCAGCTCACGGACTTGCCGGGCAGGGATGCCCGGCAAGCGCCAAGCGGGGTGGCCTTTGGGTTGCTTTTCTTTACTCCGGGCATCCTGCCTTTCGCGCTTCGGGCCGGCTGCGCCGTTCGCGCACGTTCCAGACGTGCGCGTGGCCATGCAAGAGAAAAGTGACTCGGGCGCCGCAGGCGCACGAAAGCTCTTTGCCGTTGCGATGGCTTCGATCGGCAGCGGCGAGCTGGTCTGCGACCGTGCATCGGTTTCTGCCGAAGGCGCTGGATGACTCGCTTCGCTCGCCTCTGCGGGGCCATCCTTTGGATGTTCTGCGTGCTGCGCGCTTGTCATGCTTGGCCCGCGCCCCCTCACCCCAACCCTCTCCCCGCAGGGGAGAGGGAGCAAGGTCGGCCGCGGCGCGGCTCCGACCCCGGGCGCTGTCGTTTGCGGACGATCCTTGCGATGATCCATGCATGACCGCGCCCGAACCGACGCGACGCCGCGCAGCGTTCGCCTTCATCTTCGTCACCGTGCTGATCGACATCCTTTCGTTCGGCATCATCATCCCGGTGCTGCCGCACCTGCTGGAGAAGCTTACCGGTTCCATCGCGCACGCTGCCATCTGGGCCGGCGTGTTCAGTACCATGTTCGCGATCATCCAGTTCGTATCCTCGCCGATCCAGGGGGCGCTCTCGGACCGCTTTGGCCGGCGTCCGGTGATCCTGATCTCCAATCTCGGCCTGGGCGTGGACTTCGCGATGATGGCGCTGGCGCCGTCGCTGTGGCTGCTGTTCGTGGGCCGCGCCGCATCGGGGTTGACCGCGGCCAGCTTCAGCACCGCCAATGCCTACATCGCCGACGTCACGCCGGTGGAAAAGCGTGCCGGCGCCTTCGGCCTGCTCGGCGCGGCCTTCGGCATCGGTTTCGTGATTGGCCCGGCGCTGGGCGGCCTGCTCGGCGGCATCAATATCCGCCTGCCGTTCTGGGTGGCCGCGGGCCTGGCCGTGACCAACTTCTGCTACGGCTTCTTCGTGCTGCCCGAATCGCTGCCGCGCGAGCGCCGCAGCCCGCGCTTCGATCTGAAAAGCGCCCACCCCATCGGCGCGTTGGCCCTGCTCAGGCGCCACCCGATGGTGCTGGGGCTGGCGATGCTGGTGTTCCTGAGCCAGCTGGCGCACTACGTACTGCAGAGCACCTTCGTGCTGTACACCGACTTCCGCTACGCGTGGGGAACGACCGAGGTCGGTTACGCATTGGCCCTGGTCGGCATCACGTCCGGCTTCGTGCAGGCGTGGCTGACCGGACGGCTGGCGCCGGTGCTGGGCGAACGCCGCCTGCTGCTGATGGGCCTGGCCTTCGGCGCGCTCGCCCTGCTGCTGATGGGGATCGCCGGCACGCAGTGGCTGGTGGTGGCCGCCATCCCGGCGATGGCGCTGTGGGGCCTGGCCGACCCGGCCACCCAGTCGATGATGAGCCGCCAGATCGGGCCGCACGAGCAAGGCCGGTTGCAGGGCGCGATCAGCAGCCTGACCGCGTTCGCGGGCATCTTCGGGCCGACCGTGTTCACCCAGGTCTTCGCCTGGTCGATCCACAGCCCGCAGTACAAGCTGCCGGGCGCGGCCTTCCTGCTGGCTGCCACGATCCTTGCCGGCTGCTGGGTCTGGGCCTGGCGCCTGACCCGCCACCTGCCCAACCGCCATGAGCTCGTGCACCTCGGGATCGAGCCGGAAACCTGAGCCGGAGACGACCGGCAAGCGTCAGGCGGGGTGGCCTTCTGGCTCACTCCGGGCATCCCTCTTTTCGCGCTTCGGGCTGGCTGCGCCGTTCGCGCACGTTCCAGGCGCGCGGGTGGCCACGCAAGAGGAAGGCAACTCGCGCATCGAAGGCGCACGAAAGATCCTCGCCGGCGAACCGGCTTGCGACAGTGCATCGGCTGGCGTCGAAGGCACGGGATGACTCGCTTCGCTCGCCCCTGCGTGGCCATCCTCCGGACGTTCTGCGCGCTGCGCGCTTGTCCTGCGTTTGCGGGAATGAGGCAACCGGTGTTCTCGCGGGATCTGCCCCTCACCCCAACCCTCTCCCCGCAGGGGAGAGGGAGCAGGCGGTGCGCAGGGGAGAGGGAGCAAGGTGGCGCGCAGGGAGAGGGGCGCGGGAGAGGGAGCGCGGCATCAGCCGCCGCGCAGCGTGCGGCCGTAGGCGTGGACTTCGTCGACCAGCACCTTGACGTTGTCGGGGTCGACGTCGGGGGTGATGCCGTGGCCGAGGTTGAAGATGTGGCCGGGATGGTTGCCGTAGCTGTCCATCACGGCGCGGGCCTCGCGGCGGATCACCTCGGGGCCGGCCAGCATGACGGCGGGATCGAGGTTGCCTTGCAGCGCGACGCGGCCGGCGACCGCGGCACGCGCGTCGGCCAGGTCGGTGGTCCAGTCCAGGCCGACGCCCGCGCAGCCGGTGTCGGCGATGGCGGCCACGTGCTGGCCGGCGCCCTTGGAGAACAGGACCACCGGCAGCTCGCGGGTGTGCGCGCCGGCCTTCAGCGCAGCGACGACCTGGGCCATGTAGCGCAGCGAGAATTCGCGGAACGGGGCGGGGCCGAGCAGGCCGCCCCAGGTGTCGAACACCATCAGCGCCTGGGCGCCGGCGGCGGCCTGCGCGCTCAGGTAGGCGGCGACCGATTGCGCCAGCGTGTCGAGCAGCTGGTGGGCGAGTTTCGGCGCGTTCCAGCACATCGCCTTGAGCGTGGCGAAGTCGCGCGAGCCGGCGCCTTCGACCATGTAGCAGGCCAGCGTCCACGGGCTGCCGGAGAAGCCGATCAGCGGCACGCGGCCGTGCAGCTCGCGGCGGATCAGCCGCACCGCGTCCATCACGTAGCGCAGCTTGCCGTCCATGTCGGGCACGGCGAGCCTGGCGATGTCGGCGGCGCTGCGCACCGGGTGCGCGAACTGCGGGCCTTCGCCGTGCGCGAACGACAGGCCCAGGCCCATCGCGTCGGGGATGGTGAGGATGTCCGAGAACAGGATCGCGGCGTCCAGCTCGAAGCGTTCCAGCGGCTGCAGGGTGGCTTCGCAGGCGAACTGGGGGTTCTGTGCGAGGCCCATGAAGCTGCCGGCGCGCGCGCGGGTGGCGCGGTATTCGGGCAGGTAGCGGCCGGCCTGGCGCATCACCCAGATCGGCGTGGTGTCGGTGGGTTCGCGGCGCAGCGCGCGCAGGAAGCGGTCGTTCTTCAGCACGTCAGTCATGGTTTTCAACTTGGGGAATGATCATCGTCGGCCATATGGGCCGTCCTGCCCCTGCGCGAACATCACGCGGTAGCCGCGCTTGATCTGGGCGTCGCGGGCCTTCTCGAACGCGACGATCGCCTCGTCGCGTTCCAGGTACTGCTCGCGCTTGAGCGTGGCGCGGCCGCCTTCGATGCCCGATTCGCGGTACAGCGTCCAGCCGCCGAGCAGATCCTGCTCCAGCGTGATCTGGACGTAGCGCGGCGCCTCGGTCGAGGCAGGCATGGTTTGCAGATAAAGGCGCATGGGTTCCAGTGGGTGAAGCACGGGCCGGTGCGTGGCCGGACGTCGCAGTTTATAGGATTTGCGCGCGGGCACCGTGCGCGGCCCGCGGTGTGGTGCACCGTGCGCGCGGCCCGCGTGTAGGAGCGCACCCTGTGCGCGAAAGCTCTTGGCGGGGATCAAGGGTTATCGCGCTCGTGGCTTTTCGCGCACAGGGTGCGCTTCTACCGGGCCCCGCAGCACGGCGAGTACATCGGCCTCGCTCACCCCGCCGACGATTTCCGCGCGGCCGATGCCGCGCCACAGGATCAGCCGCAATTCGCCGGCACTGTTCTTCTTGTCCAGCCGCATCAGCGCCAGCAGTTCCGGGGCGTCCATGCCGGGCGGGATGGCGACGGGCAGGCCGAGTTTTTCGAGCAGGCGCTGCAGCCGTTCGGTGTCGGCGGCCTCGCTCATGCCGAGCCGCTCGGACAGCCGTGCGGCCAGCCGCATGCCGATCGCCACGCCTTCGCCATGCAGCAGCGCGGTGTAGTGGCCGGCGGTTTCCAGCGCGTGGCCGAAGGTGTGGCCGAGGTTGAGCAGGGCACGCTCGCCCTGCTCGGTTTCGTCGCGCGCGACCACGCCGGCCTTGTAGGTGACCTTGCGCGCGATCGCTTCCGGCACGGCGGCCGGATCGCGCGCGGCCAGCGCGGCGGCGTGTTGTTCGAGCCAGGCGAAGAACGCCTCGTCGCCGATCGCCGCGCCCTTGACCACCTCGGCCAGGCCGGCGCGGTATTCGCGCTCCGGCAGGGTGGCCAGGGTGTCGATGTCGGCCATCACCGCGCGCGGCTGGTGGAACGCGCCGGCGAGGTTCTTGCCGGCGGGCAGGTTGACGCCGGTCTTGCCTCCGACCGAGGAGTCGACCATCGCCAGCAAGGTGGTGGGGATCTGGATGAAGTCGATGCCGCGCATCCAGCACGCCGCGCTGAAGCCGGCCAGGTCGCCCACCACGCCGCCGCCCAGCGCGATCACGCAGGCGTCGCGGGTGGCGCCCAGGGCGGCCAGCGCCTCGAGTGCGCGGCCGACGTTGGCGAAGCTCTTGTGCGCCTCGCCGTCGTCCAGCAGGAACGACGACCAGCGCAGCCCGTGCAGCCCCTGCGCCACGCGTTCCAGGTACAGCGGCGCCACCGTGGTGTTGCTGATCACCAGCGCATGCCGGCCGCGCAGCATGGCGCGCCAGCGGGTGTGGTCGTCGAGCAGGCCGGCGCCGATCCATACCGGGTAGCTGCGTTGGCCGAGGGCGACGGTGATGGTCCGGGGTGGCGGCATGTTCATGCGTTCTGCTGGAGTCCTGCGCT
Source organism: Lysobacteraceae bacterium (assembly GCA_028871555.1). Lineage (GTDB taxonomy): Bacteria > Pseudomonadota > Gammaproteobacteria > Xanthomonadales > Rhodanobacteraceae > Rhodanobacter. The sequence continues at coordinate 7,652 of JAGWNA010000080.1, read as the reverse complement.
GGGTTGGCGCCGCCAATGCCGGTCGATCAGGGCGATGCAGCGTTCGCTGGCGGCGGCGACGCTGCCGTGTTCGCCGGGCACGTCCAGATCGGCGATGTCGCGGTACAGCGGTGCGCGGACCTGCGCCATCGCCTGCAGCCGCTCGCGGCGATCCACCCCGGCCAGCAGTGGGCGATGGGTGCAGCGTTCGAGCCGCTCCAGCTGCTGCGCGATGCTGGTGTGCAGCCACACCACGAAGCCGCGCTCGGCCAGCCACCGGCGATTGCGCGGATCGAGCACGGCGCCGGCGCCGGTGGCCAGCACCACGCCGTGGCGTCGGCTGCACTCGTCCAGCAGGGCGCTTTCGCGCTGGCGAAAGCCGGCCTCGCCCTCGATCTCGAACACCGTGTTCACGTCCACGCCGCAATGGCTTTCGATCTCCTGGTCGAGATCGACGAACGGCAGTTCATAATGCACGGCGAGCCGGCGTCCGATCGAGGTCTTGCCGGCGCCGGTCGGGCCGATCAGGAAAAGGTTGTGCGACGGGTTCATGCGCAAATGCTAGCAGCCGCTCGGGCAAAGTCCGACAGGATGCCGGCAGGGCAAGTCGGGGAAGCTGATGAACGAACGGGTGTTGCTGGCCGGTTGCGGCGATCTGGGTCGGCGCGTGGCACAGCGCCTGCTGGCGCGCGGCGACGAGGTATGGGCGCTGCGGCGCCGGCCGCCGATGCAATCTGGCGGCGGCATCCGCTGGCTGCGCGCGGATCTGACCCGGCCGGAAAGCTTGCGCGGACTGCCCGCCGGAATCACCCGGCTGGTCTATCTGCCGACGCCGGATCGGCGCGATGCGGCGGCGTATCGCGCCACGTTCGTCGATGGCATGAGCCATCTGCTCGATGCGCTCGGCGCTGCATCCCTGCAGCGTGTGCTGCTGGTTTCCTCCAGCGCGGTGTACGGCGAGCATGCCGGCTGCTGGGTGGATGAGGACACGCCGCCGGCGCCGGCCGGATTCAACGGCGCGCTGCTGCTGGAGGCCGAGCAGGCGCTGGCCGCGCAGCCGATACCTTCGATCGTGCTGCGCCTGGCCGGGCTCTACGGACCGGGCCGGCTGCAGTTGATCGAGCGGCTTCGCGCGGGACAGGTGCGGGTGCCGCGCACGCTGCCGCACTGGGCCAATCGCATCCATGTCGACGATGCGGCGGCGGCGATCGCGCACCTGCTGGACCTGCCCGGGCCGTTGCCGCTATACCTCGGTGCGGACAGCACGCCGCTGCCGCTGGATGTGCTGTACGACCACCTGGCCGGCTTGCTCGGCGTGCCGCCGCCCGCCGCCGGACCGGCTCCCGCCGGCGTCGGCAGCAAGCGGCTCAGCAACGCGCGGCTGCGGGCCAGCGGTTTCGTGCCGCGCTGGCCGGATGCGTGCGACGGTTATGCCGCGTTGCTTGAATCGCTCGAACCCTAGCAGCCTGTCGGGCTTTGGTTGGCCGGGCTGCGAATCCGACTGTGCGGTCCATATTTCCGCCGCTTCTTGGCCCATAGAACCACTATGGGCCGGCGAAGCGTCGAAAATCTGTCCTCGCGCAGCCGAATTCTCGCCTCGACCACCAAAGTCCGACAGGCTACTGGTAGCGTTGCATCACTTGCCACGGAGAACGAGCATGCCCGATCCCATCCAGCACCACCTTGTCAGTACTTCCGGCGAAATTCCCGGCTATCGCGTCGTGCGCCCGCTGGGCATCGTGCGCGGCATCATCGTGCGTTCGCGCAGTGTGGTCGGCAATCTCGGCGCGGCGCTGCAGACGATCGTCGGCGGCAATATCTCGATCTACACCGACCTGTGCGAGAAAGCGCGCGAGGACGCCTTCGAGCTGATGCTGCAGCACGCCGCCGCGCGGGGCGCCAATGCGGTGGTGGCGATGCGCTACGACGCCAATGAGATCGCGCAGGGCGTGACCGAGGTGCTGGCCTACGGCACCGCCGTGCAGGTGGTGCCTTCGGTCTAGCCGCCTGTCGGGCTTTGGTCGGCCGGGCTGCGAATAAGGTTGGGGCGAGCCAGCAGGCGCACCCCAACCTGCGCACTGCGACAGGTCGGCCCATGCTGTAGGAGCGCACCCTGTGCGCGATGCGTTTATCCTGGGTGCCAAGAGCTTTCGCGCACAGGGTGCGCTCCTACTCCGCGTGGCTATTCGAGGTGCCCAGCGGGCGGATGCCGGCATGCTCAGTCGTGGCGCAGTCCGGTCACGTTGCGTGCGGTGTCGTATTCCACGCAGCTGTCGGCCAGTGCCGGCAGCGTAGCCAGGGCATGCCGGCTCAAGCGCTCGAAGTGCGCCAGGAAGCGTTTCATCGCCGCCGCATCCATCGCCAGCGGCGCGTGGCGCGCCAGCAGCACCTGTTCCTGTTCGCTGCGCCATTGGCGCACGATGTCCCAGCCCGGCGCCTGCAGCACGATCAGCGCGTCGAATTTGCGCCACAGCGGCTGATAGCCGCGCAGCTGCTTGTTGACCCAGTGCCGCCAGCTCCCGTCGGGATCTTCCGTGCGCTCCAGCGCATTGACCGGGGTGGCGAGCGCGGCCTGCAACTGCGGGCGGATGCCCAGCGCCCAGCCCTCCACGATCACCAGCTTCGGCGGCCGGGTGATGCGCGGCCAGCGCGACGGCGGCATGCGCGTGTCGCGCCCCTTGTCGAAGCGCGGATGCGTCACCGGCAGCCTGGGCGATGCCTGTGGCAGGGCGGCCAGCACCGAGAGCAGCAATTCGATTTCATGGGTGCCCGGCACGCCCCGTGTGCGCAGCAAGGGGTGCACCTGCTGCGCCAGCACTTCGCGCTCGCCGCGGGCGTAATAGAAATCGTCCAGCGAGAGCACCTCGGTAGCCCAGCTGCGCGCCTCGGCCTGGGCCTTCATCACCTGAGCCAGGGTGCTCTTGCCGCTGCCCTGCAGGCCGGACAGGCCCAGCACGTACGGTCGGCGCGAGCGGGCGATGCGCTCGGCATAGTGGTCCAGCAGATGACCGGCGAGGGCTTCGTTGGCCGGGTTGGCGGGAGGCTTCATCGGCGCTTTGCCGTCGGGCGGGCCGGCGCCGTGGGCCGGCCGCGCTGAAGCCGCAGCCGGCCGGCAACATCGGTGCCGGCACCGAGCCTTGCAGCTGACGGATTCGCCGGGGCGCTACGGGGGGCGTGGGGCATTGCACTATCATTGGCAGTATTCATCCGCACCATGATGGCGCGGATTGGCCTCTGTGCAAAAGGAAAGTTTCAAGCGCCATGCTCAATCCCGACATCCTGGATACCTTCCGGCAGCTGATGGACGAAGCGAAGTCCAGCGGCGGCACGGAACCGACGGCCATGAACCTGGCTACCGTCGACAGCGCCGGCCGCGTGGCTTCGCGCATCGTGCTGCTCAAGGGCATCGACGAGAACGGCTTGCGTTTCTTCACCAATTACGAAAGCGACAAGGGCAGCCAGCTGGAGGCGCACCCGCAAGTCGCGTTGTGCTTCTTCTGGGAGAAGGTGCGCCACGGCGTGCAGGTCCGGGTGGAAGGCGTCGCGCGCAAGCTGCCGGGCGAGGAATCGGATGCCTATTTCGCCAGCCGTCAGCGCCTGAGCCAGATCGGCGCATGGGCCTCGCTGCAGTCGCAGACCTTGCCCGATCGCGACACGTTCGAGCAGCGGGTGGCGCGCTTCGAGCAGCAATTCGAAGGGCGCGAGGTGACCCGGCCGCCGCACTGGGGCGGCTACCTGGTGGTGCCGGACACCATCGAATTCTGGTACGGGGCCGAGTTTCGGCTGCACGAGCGCGTGCGCTGGAGCCGCCACGGCCAGACCACCTGGACCTGCCGCCTGCTCTATCCCTGAATGGGCGACGCGTATCCCCGGCGCATCGTGTGCCTCACCGAGGAGGCGACCGAGGTGCTGTATGCGCTGGGCGAGGATCCGCGCATCGTCGGCATCTCCGGTTTCACCGTGCGTCCGCCGCGCGCGCGCAGGGAGAAGCCGAAAGTCTCCGCCTTCACCAGCGCGAAGATCGGCGCGATCCTGAAACTCGAGCCGGACCTGGCGATCGGCTTTTCCGACATCCAGGCCGACATCGCACGCGAGCTGATCAAGGCCGGCGTGGAGGTATGGATCAGCAACCACCGCAGCGTGGACGGCATCCTCGCCTATGTCCGCCGGCTCGGCGCGATGGTCGGCGCGCACGATAAAGCCGAACGGTATGCGCAGCGTGCCCAGCGGCACATCGCCGATATCCGCGCCGCCGCCGCGCGGCTGCCGCGGCGGCCGAAGGTGTACTTCGAGGAATGGGACGAGCCGATCATCACCGGCATTCGCTGGGTCGCCGAGCTCATCGCCATCGCCGGCGGCGACGACTGCTTCCCCGAGCTGGCGCGCGAACCGCTGGCGAAGCAGCGCATCCTGCCGGACGGCGACGAGGTGGTGCGGCGCGCGCCGGACATCATCCTCGGCTCCTGGTGCGGCAAGCGCTTCCGTCCCGAAAAAGTGGCGGCGCGGCCAGGCTGGGACACGATTCCCGCGGTGCGCCACGGCGATCTTTACGAGATCAAGTCGCCGATCATCCTGCAGCCCGGGCCGGCGGCGCTGTTCGACGGGCTGGATGCGATCCATCGGATCATCGCCGAGTGGGCGCTGCGCTGAGCTTTCCCGCTTTCCGGTTGCTGCAGGAGCGCACCCTGTGCGCGATGCTCTTGCTCGTGACGCATTTAAAGCGAAGAGCTTTCGTCTGCCTACGGCAGCCGAGTTACTTCTCTTTTGCTTGTCCAAAAGAGAAGTAACCAAGAGAAAACGACCCCCCGCTTGGCGCTTGCCGGGCATCCTGCCCGGCAAGTCCGTGAGCCGGGGCCGGGCTTTTCGAGCGGGCATCGTGCCCGCGCGAAAAGGAGCCGACATCCCTGTCGGCTCCCGCTGCGCGGCCTGTCGACCCCGACTCACCGCCGCACAGGGGCCCCGGGTAGAGCAGCGGGCCATCCTGGCCCGCACTCGGTGATGAAGCTGAAAAGCAGCAGCCACAGCAAAGCGTCGCTTTGCTGTGGCTTTGTTCTGGCTCTTCTGAAGAGTGCGCGCTGGGAGCGCGCTGCTCTACCGGGGCCCCTATGGCGCGGCGAGTGGGCGAAGGAAAGCCCGCAGGGTGGTCGGCACGGATGCCGGCCAGTTTGTCGTCAGGGCAGGATGCCCTGTCGACAAACCCCGTAGCCCGCCCGCGTACCCGCAGGGCAGGATGCCCGGAGGGCGCGCCATCGGGGTGGCCTCTCTTTTGGTTACTTTTCTCTGGCCACCCAGAGAAAAGTGACTCGCCCTCCGAAGGAGGACGAAAGCTTTTGCTTCAAAGCCCTCGCCTCGCAAGTGAATCAAGCGTCCGCCACAAGAGAAAACTCAGGCGCCCAGCGCCAACCGCGATCCCCAGTCCAGCAGCGGCGCGGCGACCAGCAGGCGTGCCAGCAGCAGGCCGATCATCACCGCCATCGGGGCGAAATCGAGATTGCCGGCGATCAACTTGCCACGCAGCGGTCGCAGCAACGGCGCCACGATCGCACCGGCCAGCCGCAGCACCGGGTGGTAGGGGTCCACCGCGAACATGCTCAACAGCGACCAGCCGAAGATCAGCACCAGATACAGCACCAGCACGAAGTCGAGCAGTTCGGCCAGCGCCAGCACCAGCAGCCCGGGCGGGTGCGGCATCACGCCGAGCAGCGCGAACAGCACCATGCGCTTGAGCAGCATCACCAGCCATGCCAGCAGCAGTGCGGCCAGATTGATCCGGCGCCAGTTGGGTATCGCCCGCCGCATCGGCGCCAGCACCGGGTTGGTGTAGCGGTAGATGAACTGGCTCAGCGGATTGTGGAAGTCCGCCCGGCAGGCTTCGGCCAGCAGTCGCACGATCAGCAGGGTGAGTGCCGCGTCGAAGACGAGTCCGAACAGAAACGACAGGGCGTTCAGCAGGTAGCTCACGCATGCGCTCCCTTGTCCAGTTCGGCGGCGAGCTCCATGCCGCGCCGGGTGGCGGCGGTCACGGCACGCGCAACGATACGCGGCAGGCCATCGGCGGTGAAACTTTCCAGCGCCGCCTGGGTGGTGCCGTTCGGCGAAGTGACGCGCTGACGCAGCACGGCGGGATCCTCGCCGCCTTCCACCAGCATGCGACCGGCACCGAGGCAGGTTTGCGACGCCAGGGCGCGGGCGGTCTCGCGCGGCAGCCCCTGGGCCACCGCGGCCTCTTCCAGCGCCTCGACGAGGGCGAAGAAGTAGGCCGGGGCCGAACCGGAGATCGCCGTTACCGTGTCCATCAGCGCTTCGTCGTCGACCCAGCGGGTGATCCCGGCGGCGTCGAGGATATGCTGGGCCTGCGCCCTCTGCCCAGGACTGACGCGGCCGTTCGCGCACAGGCCGGTGGCGCCGGCGCCGATCAGCGCCGGGGTGTTCGGCATGCAGCGCACGATCGGCAGGCCGCTGCCGAACCAGCGCGCCAGCTGATCCAGCCGCACGCCGGCGGCGATCGAGATCAGCAACGGCCGGTTGCGTTGCAGGAGGTCACGCAGCTCGTTGCCGATCGCCGGCATGATCTGCGGCTTGACCGCCAGCACGATGACCTCGGCCTCGGCCGCGGCGAGCCGGTTTTCCGCGTAGCAGGCCACGGCGAATTCGCGGCCGAGCGATTGACGCGCTTCGGCCAGCGGTTCGGCCACGCTGATGCTGGCAGCGGCCATGCCGGTTTTCAGCAGGCCGCCGATCAGACTGCGCGCCATGTTGCCGCCGCCGACGAAAGTGATGCGTGTCATGCCAAGGATCCCTCGATCAGTTGTCCGGACCGCTACCTTACCGGAGCCGGCGCGACAGTGAAGCGGACCGGGACGGATGCAGCCGGTCACCGCGGCCGGTGTGCCCCGGCAAAGGCCCGGCAACGGGTTTCCCGACACCTGCCAGGATGCGATCGACAGTATTGCGCACAAGCGTCGGGAAATACTGGCCGCACGGCCTGTTGCGCGAGTAGTATCGACGCGCCTGCAAGGGGATCGGGAATTCGCCCGGGAGTTCGGTGGCGCGATGCGCCGCAGTGATCGCCGGAGCGAACTTCGTCCGCTCCGCGACGCGGCATCCAATCCACGCAATCCAGACTTTTCGCCACCCGTTGCGACCAGTTGAGGGAAACGACAGATGGACATTGCCGAACTGCTTGCCTTCTCGGTGAAGAACAAGGCCTCGGACCTGCACTTGTCCGCCGGGCTGCCGCCGATGATCCGCGTCGACGGCGACGTGCGCCGCATCAACATCCCGGCGCTCGAGCACAAGCAGGTGCACTCGCTGATCTACGACATCATGTCGGACAAGCAGCGGCGCGACTACGAGGAGTTCTACGAAACCGACTTCTCGTTCGAGATCCCCGGGCTGGCGCGCTTCCGTGTCAACGCGTTCAACCAGAACCGCGGCGCCGGCGCGGTGTTCCGCACGATTCCCTCCGAGGTGCTGACGCTGGAGGACCTGGGCTGTCCGCGCATCTTCAAGGAGCTGATCGAGCAGCCGCAGGGGCTGATCCTGGTCACCGGCCCGACCGGTTCGGGCAAGTCGACCACGCTGGCGGCGATGGTCGACCACATCAACAAGACCGAATACGGGCACATGCTCACGATCGAGGACCCGATCGAGTTCGTGCACACCTCGCAGAA
>JAGWNA010000079.1 GCA_028871555.1 Lysobacteraceae bacterium | reverse complement strand
AGCCGGTCGAGGCGGTGAAGCTGATCCTGGTGGTGTATATCGCCAGCTATCTGGTGCGCCATCGCGAGAGTGTGGAGACGCGGTTTCTCGGCCTGATCAAGCCGATCGTCGTGGCCGGCATCATCGTGCTGCTGCTGCTGGCGCAACCGGATTTCGGTTCGGCCACGCTGGTGATCGCGGTGACCATCGCGATGGTCTGGCTCGGTGGCGCACGGCCGGTCTTCCTGTTCCTGATGGGACTGCCGCTGATGCCGCTGCTGTACGTTGCGGCGACCGGTGAAAGCTACCGCATCAGGCGGCTGACCTCGTTCATGGACCCGTGGAAAGATCCGTTCAACGACGGTTTCCAGCTGACCCAGTCGCTGATGGCGATCGGCCGCGGCGAGTGGACGGGCGTCGGACTGGGTTCAAGCGTGTTGAAGCTGTCGTATCTGCCGGAGGCGCATACCGATTTCATTTTCGCCGTCATCGGCGAGGAACTCGGGCTGGCCGGCATCGTGCTGGTGATCGGCCTGTTCGCCGTGGCGGTCGGACGCGGGCTGTACCTGGGCCTCAAAGGTGTCGAGATCGGTCAGCGCTTTGCCGGTTACATCGCGTTCGGCGCCGCGCTGATGCTGGCGATGCAGGCGATCGTGTCGGTCGGCGTCAACCTCGGGGCCTTGCCGACCAAGGGACTGACCTTGCCGCTGATCAGCTACGGCGGGTCGTCGATGGTGCTGACCTGCGCGATGGTCGGCGTGCTGCTGCGTGCCACCTTCGAGATCAACCGTGCCATCGATGCGCGGCAGATGGCCACGCGCATGCCGGCGTTGAAGGCGGCTGAAGCGGATGCCGCGGTAAAGCCGCGTGAGGCGGTGGCCGCATGAACACGGTACGCCAGGCACCCGTGATGATCATGGCCGGCGGTACCGGTGGCCACATCTTCCCTGGCCTGGCGGTGGCCGAATGCCTGCGTGCGCAAGGGGTGCCGGTGGTCTGGCTCGGCGCCGCGGGCGGCATGGAGACAAAGGTCGTGTCGGCGCATCAGATCGAACTGCACAGCGTGGCGGTGGGCGGTTTGCGCGGCAAGGGCCTGCGCACCCGGCTGCTGGCGCCGCTGATGCTGCTGCGTGCGCTGGGGGAATCGCTGTTCGTGCTGAACAAAGTGAAGCCGCGCAGCGTGCTGTCGATGGGTGGTTACGTGGCCGGTCCCGGCGGGCTTGCCGCATGGTTGTTGCGGCGGCCGCTGCTGGTGCATGAACAGAACCGCGTGGCGGGGTTCACCAATCGCCGGCTGGCGGGTATCGCCGGGCGCGTATTGAGCGGTTTCGCCGATGCATTGCCGCGGGCCGAATGGGTCGGCAATCCCGTGCGCGCCACGATTGCGGCACTGCCTGCGCCGCTGCAGCGGATGGCCGGCCGCAGCGGCAGGTCGCGCTTGCTGGTGCTGGGCGGCAGTCTCGGCGCACGCGCCCTGAATCTGGCCGTGCCGCAGGCGCTGGCGCAGCTGGCGCCGATGCAACGTCCCGAAGTGCTGCATCAATGCGGCAGCCGCGGCCTGGATGAGGCCCTCCAGGCGTATGCCGAAGCCGGCGTCGAGGCCCGGGTGGTGCCGTTCATCGACGACATGGCGGGCAGCTATGCATGGGCCGATCTCGCACTCTGCCGGGCTGGTGCGCTGACCCTGGCCGAGCTTGCGGCGGCGGGGCTCGGCGCGCTGCTGGTGCCGTTTCCGCATGCGGTGGACGACCACCAGACACGCAATGCCGAAACGCTGGTTGCCGCGGGGGCGGCCGAATTGATCCCGGAGAACCGTCTGGACGCAGATCCATTGGCGCAGCGCCTGGAAGCGCTGCTGGGCGACCGCGCCAAGCTGGTTTCGATGGCGGTCGCCGCCCGGACCCTGGCCAAGCCCGACGCGGCGCAGGTCATCGCTGCCGCCTGCATGGAGGTGGCCGCATGACATCACGTCGCCTGCATGCCCATGAAGATCTGATGAGCACGTTCCGCCGGGTGCACTTCATCGGCATCGGCGGCGTCGGCATGAGCGGCATCGCCGAGGTGCTGCACAACCTCGGCTATGCGGTGTCGGGGTCCGACCGCGCGAACTCGCCGACCGCACAGCGGCTGCAGCAGCTGGGCATCGGCGTGCGGGTCGGGCATGCCGCTGAACACGTCGGCGATGCCGACGTGGTGGTGACCTCGAGTGCGATCAGGGAGGACAACCCGGAGCTGGTCGCCGCCCGCGCCGCGCGTATTCCGGTCATTGCGCGTGCCGAGATGCTGGGCGAACTGATGCGCTTTCGCCGCGGCGTGGCGATCGCCGGCACCCACGGCAAGACCACCACCACCAGCCTCACCGCCAGCGTGCTGGCCGAGGCCGGCTACGACCCGACGTTCGTGATCGGTGGCCAGTTGAACGCGGCCGGAGCGAATGCGCGGCTCGGCACCGGCCAGTATCTGGTCGCGGAAGCCGATGAATCCGATGGGTCGTTCCTGCTGCTGTCGCCGGTGATCGCCGTGGTCACCAATATCGACGCCGATCATCTGGAGAATTACGGCGGCGATTTCGCGCAGGTGAAAAAGGCGTTTGCCGATTTCCTGCACCGGCTGCCGTTCTACGGCCTGGCCGTGCTGTGCATCGACGATGCCGAAGTCGCCGAACTGGCGCGGTCCACGCCCCGCCGCGTGATGACCTATGGCATCGAGGCGCAGGACGCCGACGTGCGGGCGCTGAACCTCGCCCAGCAGGGTTTCGAGATGCGCTTCGATCTCGTCCTGCCCGGTCGTGCCGAGCCGCTGCCGGTGATGCTCAACCTCCCGGGCCGGCACAACGTGCTCAATGCGCTGGCCGCGGTCACGATCGGCTGGCAGCTCGGCGTCGAGGCCGCGGCGATCGCCCGTGCGCTGGCGCACTTCCAGGGCGTCGGCCGGCGCTTCCATGCACGCGGCGAAATCGCCCTGGACAAGGGCACGGCACTGCTGATCGACGACTATGGCCATCATCCGCGCGAGCTGGCGGCGGTATTCGCGGCGGCGCGCGGCGGCTGGCCGCAGCGGCGGCTGGTGGTCGGATTCCAGCCGCACCGCTACAGCCGCACGCGCGACCTGCTGGACGACTTCGCCAATGTGCTGGCCGAGGTCGACGTGCTGGTATTGACCGACGTCTACCCGGCCGGCGAGACGCCGATCGCCGGTGCCGACGGCCATGCGCTGGCACGGGCGGTGCGCGCCCGCGGCAAGGTCGACCCGGTGCTGATCGAGCATCCGCGCGAATTGAAGGACACCTTGCCGGCACTGCTGCGCGACGGCGATCTGCTGTTGCTGCTCGGCGCGGGCGACATCGGTGCGGCAGCGCTGGAACTGGCGCAGGCCGGTCAGCTCAGGACGAACAAACCATGAACGAACAGACGATGAACCCGAACAAGATCGTCGACCCGGCGCAGTTCGGCCGCGTCGCCGTGGTGATGGGCGGCAGCTCGGCCGAGCGCGAGGTATCGCTCGATTCCGGCCGCAACGTACTGGCCGCACTCCTCGCCCGCGGGGTCGACGCGCATGCGATCGACGGCATCCCGGCGCTGCTCGATGCACTGCGTGCCGGCCACTTCGCCCGCGTGTTCAACATTCTGCACGGCCAGCATGGCGGCGGCGAGGACGGTGTACTGCAGGGCGCGCTGGAGTCGCTCAACGTGCCGTACACCGGCTCGGGCGTGCTCGGTTCCGCGCTGTCGATGGACAAGACCCGGTCCAAGCAGGTGTGGCAGTCGCAGGGATTGCCTACGCCGAAATTCGTCGCGCTGCCGCGCGGCGCCGATGTGCACGCGGCGGCGCGGCAGGTCGGGTTTCCCTTGATCGTCAAGCCGGCCTGCGAAGGTTCCAGCGTGGGGGTGACCCGGGTGTTCGCGGAACGGGATCTGGACGCCGCGGTGACGCTGGCGGCGAAATATCCGGGCGATCTGCTGATGGAAACGCTGATCGAAGGCGACGAGCTGACGGTCGCGATCCTCGGTCGCGAGGTGTTGCCGAGCATCCACATCGTGCCGAAGGCAGCTTTCTACGACTACAACGCGAAATACGTCGCCGAGGATACCCAGTACATCTGTCCGGGCCTGCAAGGCGCCGCCGCGGATGATCTGGCCAGGCTGTCGCTGGCCGCCTTCGATGCCCTCGGCTGCAGCGGCTGGGGCCGGGTCGACGTGATGCGCGACCATGCCGGCCGCAACTGGCTGCTGGAAGTGAACACGGCGCCGGGCATGACCTCGCACTCGCTGGTGCCGAAGGCCGCTGCCGCTGCCGGCATCGATTACCGGGAACTGTGCTGGCGCGTTCTGGAAACCAGTTTCAAGGAACTCGGAGCGGGGAGCGGAGAACGGGGAACACCCGGTTCCGGCAGCGCCGCTGATCGCGCTGCGGATGGTTCATCCATGCCCGGAGCAAGTCACCCGCCGGGCGCCATCCGTTCCCGCGATTCCGAAGGAGGCGCCCAGTGAAAGGAGCCATCCGACCTGTCGCATGGTGTCTGGCCATCGCTCTGGTGCTGCTGCCGATCGTCGGGGTGCTGCGCGGATGGTTTGCGGCCAGCCGCTGGCCGGTGACCCGGCTGACCGTGCAGGCCGAGTTCAAGCATGTGAGCGCAATGCAGATTCGCGCCGCCGTGATGCCGCACCTGAACAAGGGTTTCTTCGCGCTCGACCTGACAGCCGTGCAGCAGGCGGTTGCCGCATTGCCCTGGGTCCAGTCGGTGGAGGCAAGCAAGCGATGGCCTGACACCTTGTTGCTGCGCGTCCACGAACGGCACCCGTTTGCCCGCTGGAACGACCGGCAGCTGATCAGCCAGCAGGGCATGGTGTTCGATGCGCCGGGGGCCGATGGCGACAACACGCTGCCGCAACTGCAGGGACCGGATGCGAGATTGGCCGAAGTGGTGGGTTTCTACGCGCAAATCCGCAAGGCATTTGCCGCCATTCATTTGCAGATCACCGCAGTCGCGCTTACCGAACGCGGCAGCTGGAGCGTGACTACCGCCGGCGGCGCGCAGATCGTGATCGGCGACCGCGATCAGGCCAGCCGGCGGCTGCAGCGTTTCCTCGGCGTCTATCCGCAGTTGATGGCCGGTCACACCGACGGCTTCAGCTACGCCGATCTTCGTTACACCAATGGATTTGCCGTGCGTTGGCCGCAGCCGCCGGTCGCCCCCCACGCTGGAGGCTCGCCCCGAACATGATGATCTCCCTATGAAACCGCGCAACGACAAACAGCTGGTGGTGGGCCTCGATATCGGCACCTCGAAAGTGGTGGCGATCGTCGGCGAGTACGAGCCGGGCGAACCGATCACCGTGATCGGCATCGGCACGCATGTGTCGCGGGGAATGAAACGCGGCTCGGTGGTCGACATCGAATCGACCGTGCATTCGATCCAGCGCGCGGTGGAAGAGGCCGAACTGATGGCCGGCTGCGACATCCGCTCGGTGTATGCGTCGATCTCCGGCAGCCATCTGGAAACCCGCAATTCGCATGGCAACGCAGCGATCCGCGACCGCGAGGTGACGGCGAGCGATCTGGATCAGGTGCTGGAAGCGGCCAGCGCGGTGGCGATCCCGGCCGATCGCAAGGTGCTCTACAAGGAGTCGCAGGAATACCGCATCGACGGTCAGGACGGCATCCGCTCGCCGGTCGGCATGAGCGGGGTGCGACTGGAGGCGAACGTGCACCTGGTCACCGGTGCGGCGGCAGCGGTGCAGAACATCACCAAATGCATCCAGCGCTGCGGGTTGTCGGTGGACGAACTGGTGCCGTCGGCACTGGCCAGCGCCAAGGCGGTGCTGACCGACGACGAGCGCGAACTTGGCGTGTGCCTGGTCGACATCGGTGCCGGCACCACCGACATCGCGATCTATACCCAGGGCTCGATCCGCTACACCGGGTCGCTCCCGGTGGGCGGCGACCAGGTCACCAGCGACATTGCCTACGGGGTGCACACGCCGACCGCGCACGCGGAGGAAATCAAGATCAAGTACGCCTGCGCGCAGACCGGCCTGGCGCATGCCGAGGAGACCATCCAGGTACCCAGCGTCGGCGATCGCCCGCCGCGCCGGCTCGCCCGGCAGTCGCTGGCGCAGAGCGTACAGGCGCGCTACGAGGAAATTTTCGAAATGGTGCAGGACCAGTTGCGCCGTTCCGGTTACGAAAGCCTGGTCGCCGCCGGCGTGGTGCTGACCGGAGGCGCCTCGAAGATGGAAGGCGCGCTGGAGCTGGCCGAAGAGATCTTCCACAAGATGGTGCGCATTGGCGTGCCGCAGCAGATCAGCGGTCTGGGCGATGTCGTCTCCAGTCCGCTGCATGCCACCGGGGTGGGGCTCCTGCTGCATGGCGCGCGTGCAGGCGGCATGCGGGTCAGTGGCCCGGTCGGCGGCGTCGGCAGCCTGATCGAGAGGCTGCGCGGCTGGGTTACCAGGAATTTCTGATGATGCATGACTGATTTTTCAGGGTGATGCAGGAGGTATCGCCAAGGGCGAAAGGATCTTCGCCCGGCACCGGGGGCCGGCATGAGTCGCGATCCCCGGGTTACAACGACAACAACTCTACGGAGGACGGGAAATGTTTGAACTGATCGATAAACTCGCACCCAATGCGGTGATCAAGGTGATCGGAGTGGGTGGCGGCGGTGGCAATGCCGTGGCCCACATGCTCAATGCAAATATCGATGGTGTCGAATTCATCGTCGCCAACACCGATGCGCAGGCGATGACCAGCTGCGGCTCGCGCACCCACTTGCAGCTGGGCGGCAACGTGACCAAGGGTCTGGGTGCCGGCGCCAATCCGGAAGTGGGTCGGCAGGCGGCACTGGAAGATCGTGAGCGCATCGAGGCGATGCTGGAAGGCGCCGACATGGTGTTCATCACCGCCGGCATGGGCGGCGGCACCGGCACCGGCGCCGCACCGGTGGTGGCGCAACTGGCCAAGGAGAAAGGCATTCTCACCGTGGCGGTGGTGACCAAGCCGTTTCCGTTCGAAGGACGCCGGCGGATGCAGGTCGCGTTGAAGGGGATCGAGGACCTGTCGCAGCATGTCGACTCGCTGATCACCGTTCCCAACGAGAAGCTGCTCAGCGTGCTGGGCCGCGAGGTCACGCTGCTGAATGCGTTCAAGGCCGCCAACGACGTGCTGCAGGGGGCCGTGCAGGGCATCGCCGACCTGATCACCGCGCCTGGCCTGATCAATGTCGATTTCGCCGACGTGCGCACCGTGATGTCCGAAATGGGCCTGGCGATGATGGGCTCGGGCACCGCCTGCGGCGACGATCGCGCGCAGGCGGCCGCCGAGGCGGCGATCAAGAATCCCCTGCTGGAGGACGTCAACCTCAACGGCGCCTGCGGCATCCTGGTCAATGTCACGGCCGGTCCGAATCTGACCATGCGGGAGTTCGACGAGATCGGCCGGATCATTCATGATTTTGCCAGCGAAGACGCCACGGTCGTGATCGGTACCTCGCTCGATCCGGGCATGAAGGACGATGTGCGCGTCACCGTGGTAGCTACCGGGCTCAACCGTGCGGCGGCATCACGTCAGCCGATCCGGATCGTCGAGACTCAACAGGTGCAGATGCGGCCACGGCCGGTGGTGCTGCGTACCGGCACCGGCAATGAAGTGGTCGACTATGCGCAGCCGGAACAGGCGGTTGCCAATCAGGGCCGTACGGAAACCGGCACGGCCGGCAGCAAGGGCGCCGAACCGGGGTTCGACTATCTGGATATCCCCGCCTTCTTGCGTCGTCAGGCCGACTGAAATGTAGCCAGTGTTAAGGAAACGCGATGAATTGAACGAATGCCTGCCCGCACTGTCCAAGTTTGGATAGCATGTACGCAGGGGGTATTTGCGCTATCGGTCGATCTCGTCCTGAACGAGTGCCAATGCGGGCTGCAGCGTGATTGGTGATGCCAGTCGGGCTATTGTTCGCGCTGGGGAGGAGAGCTGTGCGACAAGAATGATGAATGACCAGCCGAGCGCGTTCATCCGTGCCGGCCGGTTCGGGGCAGCGTGCCGGATTCCCGTCCCCGGCATGGCTTCCGCATTGATATTGCAGGATTTTGTCATGAGAACCTTGCCACCAGGGTGAAAACTTTGATGGATGAAGAAAGCATGAAAGTTTAATCAGACTGTACGGTGCGGTTTGCTTTCACCACAGGTTAAAACTGTGTTAGCATCCGCCCCTGATTGGCTGCTGCCTATACAGGTACCAATATCCAATGATCAAGCAGCGTACGCTCAAGAACATCATCCGGGCCACCGGTGTCGGCTTGCACACCGGCGACAAGGTGTACATGACGCTGCGTCCGGCAGCGCCGAACACAGGCATCATTTTTCGCCGTACGGACCTCGATCCGCCGGTGGACATTCGTGCCCGCCAGGACAATGTCGGCGACACGCGCCTGTCGACCACGCTGATCAATGGCGAGGTGAGGGTATCGACGGTCGAGCATCTGCTTTCGGCCATGGCGGGCCTGGGGATCGACAATGCCTATGTCGACCTGTCGGCACCCGAGGTGCCGATCATGGACGGCAGTGCCGGGCCGTTCGTGTTCCTGTTGCAGTCGGCCGGCATCGAAGAGCAGAACGTGGCCAAGCGTTTCATCCGCATCAAGAAGCCGATCAAGGTGCAGGACGGCGACAAGTGGGCCAGCTTCGATCCGTTCGAGGGTTTCAAGGTCGGTTTTTCGATCGACTTCAACCATCCGATCATCAGCAAGCGCACCTCGCGTGCGGAGATCGATTTCTCCACTACTTCCTTCGTCAAGGAAGTCAGTCGGGCACGCACGTTCGGTTTCATGCGCGATATCGAGATGCTGCGCGAGCACAACCTGGCGCTGGGCGGCTCGATGGACAATGCCGTGGTGCTGGACGACTACCGGGTCCTGAACGAGGACGGCCTGCGTTACGAGGACGAATTCGTCAAGCACAAGATTCTCGATGCCATCGGTGATCTGTACCTGCTCGGCCACAGTCTCATCGGCGCCTATCACGCGCACAAGTCCGGCCATGAACTCAACAACAAGCTGCTGCGTACGCTGATGGCCGATGCTTCGGCATGGGAAGAGGTCAGCTACCAGGACGATCCGGCGACCTCGCCGATCTCCTACGCACATCCCGCCCAGGCGATCTGATCCACCTTCGGACCGCCAGCTGGCGCCATGCATGCCCAGAACGGCCACATCGGAAGATGTGGCCGTTCCTGTTTGTGTGACCTGGATGCGCTCGGCCGCACGTAAATCACGGATCGATCACGTCCTCTGGCATGAGGACTCCATGCATGGTATAAATCGGCACCTTGCGAAAAGCCTGCTGCGGATATGCAGGTTGTGGCGCGCGGGAATGGCGATGCGATGCGGGCTGCCCGATGCGTGGCATCCCTTATCGGGAATCAGCGGTATCGGCGAGGGACGCCAACTCAAGGAACAGCACCCGCATTTCGGGGTCTGTAAGGGATGCGGCGGCGGCCCTGAGATGGGTGGCTGCGGCAGGCGAAAGCGGTTTTGACCGCACCGGTTTTTTTGCGACCGGCGGTTGGGGGACCACTTTCACGGTGACTGAACTGGCGCACGTGCCGATGGCATGCGCGGCGGCAAGGATCTGCGTTTGCATCAAACGCAGACGCGATGCCCAAGCCGGTGAAGACGCCAGAAAGACGAGGCGGTCGTTGCGCAGGTTGGCGAATTTCACCTGCTCGCGCAATGGAGACGGCAGCGTCTGGCGCAGGGCGCGATCCAGCGCTTCGAGCACGTCGGCCTTTCTGGCCAGCGTGGCGAAGGAGCCGCATTCGACGATGGATTTCGGTCCATTGCGGCGGCGGGAAGCGGCGGGAGTGGCGTTCTGCATGGTGCCGGTATTCGACCTTGGACAGACATGCAAATCATACTCGTCTCACGCGCCAGGAAATTGCCCAGGATTCTTGATCTCGCGGATCGGCGCCTTCGCCTGAAGCTGGTTTCCCTGCTGGCAATCGCACTGCTGGGATGTGTGGGGGCAGGTGTCGCGCTGGCGTTGACCGTGGCCAGTCCGCGTGATCGGGCACTGCTGCAGATCCACGATCTGCAGCAACAGATTCGGCGGCAGAACGCGCAGCTGGTCGATGTGCGCAAGGATGCCCAGCGCGGGGTGGATGCGTTGGCAGTCAAACTCGGCCAGTTGCAGGCGCAGTCGACCCGCTTGAATGCATTGGGCGAGCGCCTGGCCCAGGCCGCCAAGCTCGACGATGGCGAGTTCAATTTCGATCAGCCACCGGCCGTGGGCGGCGTCGAGGATTCCACCGGACAGGCGTACGCATTGCCGCAGGTGCTCGACAGCAGCATCACCCGGCTGGCCAGCCAGTTCGACGTCCAGCAGGCGCAGTTGTCGGCGCTGCAGAGCTTGTTGCTCGATGCGAAGATCGAATCGAATCTGAAGCCGACCGGGATGCCCGTGCAAGGCTATATCTCGTCCTACTTCGGGGTACGCCCGGACCCGTTCGACGGCCTTGCCGCCGTGCATACCGGCATCGACATTGCGACCCCCTATGGCACACCGGTACACGCGGTGGCCGAGGGAATGGTGACGTTTGCCGGAGTGCGCAGGGGTTACGGCAATGTGGTCGAGATCGATCATGGCAACGGCTACATGACGCGCTACGCGCACAACAGCAAACTTGAAGTGCACCCAGGCCAGCATGTCCAGGTCGGCGAAGTGATCGCCAAAGCCGGCTCGACGGGTCGTTCGACGGGTCCGCATGTCCATTTCGAGGTCTGGTACGACGGCCGCGTGGTCAATCCGCTGGCCTTTGTGCGCAATCATCGCTGACGAGCGACTTTGCGGGGGCTTGAATCCACCTGCGACCGGCGCCATTGGGAAGGTCATGATCGGCGTATCACGCCGATGCATCCGGTCGTCGTGTGCAGCACAGCCTCGATCCGGTGCGACATGCCGGGCGGATCTCGCCAGGAGCCTGTCGGATTTGCAGCCCGGCCAAGCTCAAGTCCGGCAGGCTCCTGGCCTCGCTCTTGTGAGCATGTAGTAACATGCCCGATTGGCCCGTGCCAGTTGCGGGCAATCTGTTCCCCAACCCGGAAGATCGATGCTCAACCGTGCCCTGACAAGCTTGTTCGGCAGCCGCAACGAGCGCGTGCTGCGCCAGCTTTCCAAAACCGTCAACCGGATCAACGCGCTGGAGCCCGAGTTCGAGAAGCTGGGCGACGACGCACTGCGTGGCAAGACCGCGGAATTCAAGCAAAGAATCGCCGCTGGCGAGTCGCTGGACAAATTGTTGCCGGAAGCCTTTGCGGTGGCGAGAGAGGCGGCCAAGCGGACGCTCGGCATGCGCCCGTACGACGTGCAGCTGATCGGCGGCATGGTGCTGCATTCGGGAAAGATCGCCGAGATGCGCACCGGCGAAGGCAAGACCCTGGTCGCCACGCTGCCGGTCTATCTCAATGCGCTGGCCGGCAAGGGCGTGCATGTGGTCACCGTCAACGACTACCTGGCACGTCGTGACTCCGCGCAGATGGGCAAGCTGTACAACTTCCTGGGGCTCAGCGTCGATGTCGTGTATCCGGGCATGGATTACGCCGACAAGCACGCTGCCTACGCCGCCGACATCACTTACGGCACCAACAACGAATTCGGCTTCGATTTCCTGCGCGACAACATGGCGTTGAGCAAGGATCAGCGTTATCAGCGCGGCCTCAACTACGCGATCGTCGATGAGGTGGATTCGATCCTGATCGACGAGGCGCGCACGCCGCTGATCATTTCCGGTCCGACCGAGGATTCGCCGCAGCTTTATATCGCACTGAACAGGATCGTGCCGCAGATGATCCGCCAGCCGGAGGAAGAGGCTCCCGGCGACTACTGGGTCGACGAGAAGCAGAAGCAGGTACATCTGTCCGAGGAGGGCATGCAGCACGCCGAGGAGCTGTTGCGTGCGGCCGGCGTGCTCGAACACGATAGCGGTCTGTACGATTCGAAGAATCTGGCGGTGGTCCATCACCTGAACGCCGCACTGCGCGCCAACGGCATCTACCAGCGTGACGTGGATTACATCGTGCGCGACGGCGAGGTGATCATCGTCGATGAATTCACCGGCCGCACCCTGGCGGGCCGGCGCTGGTCCGACGGCCTGCATCAGGCCGTGGAGGCGAAGGAAGGGGTGCCGATCCAGCGCGAGAACCAGACGCTGGCGACCGTGACCTTCCAGAACCTGTTCCGCATGTACAAGAAGCTGGCCGGCATGACAGGTACGGCCGACACCGAGGCATTCGAGTTCCAGAGCATCTACGGGCTGGAGGTGGTGGTGATTCCCACCCACATGCCGATGATCCGCAAGGACAACTCGGACATGATCTTCCTGTCACAGGGTCCGAAATACCGGTCGGTGATCGAGGACATCAAGGATTGCCACAAGCGTGGTCAGCCGGTGCTGGTCGGCACCACCTCGATCGAGGTATCCGAGCTGCTGTCGAACCTGCTGACCAAGGCAAAGGTGCCGCACGAAGTACTCAACGCCAAGCAGCACGAACGCGAAGCGCATATCGTGGCGCAGGCCGGTGCGCCCGGGCAGGTCACCATTGCCACCAACATGGCCGGCCGCGGCACCGACATCGTGCTCGGCGGCAGCCTCGATGCCGCGCTCGCGGCATTGCCGCCCGATGCCGGCGAGATGGATCGCCAGCGCGTCAAGGCCGAGTGGAAAAAACGGCACGAGCAGGTGCTTGCGGCGGGTGGCCTGCACATCATCGGCACCGAGCGGCACGAGTCGCGGCGCATCGACAATCAGCTGCGCGGCCGTTCCGGTCGCCAGGGCGATCCGGGCTCCTCGCGCTTCTACCTGTCGCTGGAAGACAACCTCCTGCGCATCTTCGGCGGCGAAGGCCTGGTCCGCTGGATGAAGCGGTTCGGCATGAAGGACGACGACGCGCTGGAGGATCGCATGATCAGCCGGCAGATCGAGAAGGCGCAGCGCAAGGTCGAGCAGCACAACTTCGACATCCGCAAGCACCTGCTGGAATTCGACGA
>JAGWNA010000078.1 GCA_028871555.1 Lysobacteraceae bacterium | reverse complement strand
CGGCACCCCACAAGGGCATCGCGCACAGGGTGCGCTCCTACCGGCGTCGGGCAACCCGTCTGTAGGAGCCCACCCTGTGGGCGAATGCTCTTCGCCGGCACCCCGACAAGGGCATCGCGCACAGGGTGCGCTCCTACCGGCGTCGTGCAACCCGTCTGCAGGAGCCCACCCTGTGGGCGAATGCTCTACGCCGGCACCCCGACAAGGGCATCGCGCACAGGGTGCGCTCCTACCGGCGTCGTGCAACCTGTCCGGCACCCGCTCGCGGGCGATGCCTTTGCTCTGCGCGATGCCGGACCGAAAAGCATCGCCTGCAAGCCGGCTCCTGCCGCGTACGCGGATCGAGCAAATCAGCTCGCGCACACGGTGTGCTCCTGCGCCGCTAATCCAGCCGCTTGTGGAAGCGCCGGATCGCCGCCGTCATCATCACTGCCACGAATGCGGCCAGCGCCAGCACGTCCGCCCGCATCTCGCCCAGGCTCGCGCCGCGCAGCATCACGCCGCGGATCAGGCGCAGGAAATGGGTCAGCGGCAGCACTTCGGCGATCCACTGCGCGGCCTTCGGCATGCCGGCGAATGGAAACATGAAACCCGACAGCAGGATCGACGGCAGGAACACGAAAAACGTCATCTGCATCGCCTGGAACTGCGACTGCGCGCGGGTCGAAATCAGCAGTCCCAGCGAGAGATTCGCCAGGATCAGCAGGCCGGCCGCCAGATAGACATCCAGCACGCTGCCGCGGATCGGCACGCCGAACAGCCAGATGCCCAGCGCCAGGATCACCGTGGTCTGCACCAGCCCGATCACGATGTACGGCAGCACCTTGCCCACCATCAGCTCGGTACTGGTCAGCGGCGTGGCGATCAGCAGCTCCATGTTGCCGCGCTCGCGCTCGCGCACGATCGCGATGCCGGTGAACAGCACCATCGTCATGGTCAGGATCACGCCGATCAGTCCGGGCACGATGTTGATCGCCGAAACGCGCTGCGGGTTGTAGAAGCTGACCACGCTGATCCGCCCAAGTGGCGGCGTGCTCGTGGCCGGCGCGCGCGTGTCGGGCGCGGCGCTGTCCAGCGGCGTCTGCGCCAGTTGCGCCGCGGCACTCTGCACCGTGGTGTCGCTGCCATCGACCAGCACCTGCGCCACCGGGCGACCGTCGATGCGGCGGCGCTCGAAATCCGGCGGCACCACGATGCCGATGCTGATCCGGCCACGGCGGATCATCGCCATCAGCTGCTGCGGCGAGTCCGCCTTCTGCGTCGCGCTGATCACGTCGGTGGCCAGCATGTCCATCACCAGCGCACGCGAGCCGGCGGTATCGGCCTGATCCGCGATGCCGGCATCGAGCCCGCGCAGGTTCAGGTTGATCGCGTAGCCGAACAGCACCAGCTGGATCACCGGGACAACGACCACCATGGCCAGCGTGATGCGGTCGCGGCGCAGCTGGCGCAGCTCCTTGATCACGATCGCCCACAGCCGGCGCCCGTTCATGCCGCTTGCACCGCGTGCTTCGCATCGTTGCCGGTGACTGCGACGAACACGTCCTCGAGGTTCGCCGGCGTCGCCGTCGTCCGCGCCGTCTGTCCGGCGCGCGCGAGTACCTCGTCGATGCGCCGGCCGATGCCCGCCACGCTTTCCGCGACATCACCCCGCTCGGCCGTCAGTACACGCAGGTTGTTGCCGACCTGGGCCACGCTGAGCACGCCCGGCACGTCGACGATCAGCCGCTGCGCGCGACGCGGGTCGGCTGCCTCGACGATGAACGTGCGCCCCTGCAGTCGGCCGGTCAGCTCCGCCGGCGTGCCGTCGGCCACCAGCACGCCGAGACTGAGGATCGCCAGACGGTGGCAACGCTCGGCCTCGTCCATCAGATGGGTGGACACCAGGAGCGTGGTGCCGGCATCGGCCAGCTCGAAGAGCTTTTCCCAGAAATCCCGCCGCGACTCCGGATCCACCGCGCTGGTCGGTTCGTCCAGGAACAGCAGTTCGGGCTCGTGGATCACCGCACCGGCCAGTGCGAGACGCTGCTTCTGACCGCCGCTCAGGGTGCCGGCCAACTGCTTCCGGCGATCGCCGAAATGGTATTGCTCGAGCAGTTCGTCGATGCGGGCTTTCGTCTTCGCCTTCGGCACGCCCTGCACCGCGGCGAGGAACTCCAGGTTCTCGCGCACCGTGAGGTCCTCGAACAGCGAGAACCGCTGCGTCATGTAGCCGATGTGCCGGCGCAGCGCCTCGGCTTCGGCCGGGATGCGCAGGCCGAACACCTCGATCTCGCCGGCGCTCGGCGTCAGCAGGCCGCACAGCATGCGGATCGTGGTGGACTTGCCCGAACCGTTCGGCCCGAGAAAGCCATAGACCTGACGGGCCGGCACCTGCAGATCGACCCGGTCGACCGCGACCAGATCGCCGAAGCGCCGGGTCAGCCCGCGTGCGAGGATCACCGCCGTGCCGCTGTCGATGCTCACTGGCGCGGCCCGGCGAATTCGACGCGCACCGGCAGGCCGGCCGGCAGGTTCGCCGCATCGGCACCGAGCGCCACCTCGGCCAGATAGCTCAGGCGCGAGGCGTCCTCGCCGATCAGTGCGTAGTACGGCGTGAACGCCGGTTCGCTACGCAACATGCGGACCCTGCCGGCATAGGGTTTTTCGCGGCCGTCGACAAACACCCGGACCGGATCGCCGACGTGCACGTTCGCGCGCTGCCGCTCGGGCACGTAGATGCGCGCATACGGCGCAGCGCCGACCAGCAGGATCGCCAGCGGCGCGCCGACCGGCGCCTGGTCGCCGAGCCGGTACGGCAGGCTGTCGACCAGCCCGGCGCGCGGCGCGACGACGTGCAGCTTGGTCAACAACACCCGCTGCGCATCGGCCTGCGCCAGCGCCGCCGCGAGGGTGGCGCGGCCCTGTGCGATCTGCTCCGGACGGGTGCCGTGCAGCAGCAGGTCGAGCGCGGCCCGCGTCGCGGCCACCTGGCCGTCGGCGCTGCCCGCCGCCGCCCGGGCGCGATCCAGATCGGCGGCGGCCACATAGTTGCGGATCTTCAGCGTTTGCAGCCGCAGGTAATAGGCGCGCGCCTCGCGCGCCTGGGCCCGGGCCGCCGCCAGATTCGCGCGGGCCTGGGCGATGTCTTCGGCCCGCGGGCCATTCAGCAACTGGGCCAGTGCATCGCGCTGCTGCTGCGCCTGCGCTTCGGCCGCCAGCAACCCCGCCCTGGTCTGCGTCTCATCCAGCTGCAACAGCGTCTGTCCGGCGACGACCCGCTGGCCTTCGCGCACGTCGATCGCCACGATGCGCTCGGCCGCCACCGCCGGCAGCGTGATGCGGTCGTATTCGAGCGTGCCCAGCGTCTGCGGCGGCGCTTTCGTGCAGCCGCCCAGCATCAAGGTAGCGGCAATGATCGCGACCGGCATGCGACCGGCCATGCGTCCGATGTTCATCGCGCTCCTCCTGGTATCGTGACGCCCGCACCGCCGCGAAGCAGCGCAAACGTGTGTTCGCGCAGCGCGTCGGCACCGAGATCCTGCGCACCGAACAGCTGCTGCCAGACCGGCGCGCTGGCCACCGGAAACAGCGTCAGACCCACCAGCGAAACCACCAGCAATCGCGGGTCCAGCGCGGCATTGAGCCGGCCCTCGGCCTGTGCCTTCGCGAAACGTTGCGCCAGCATCTGCGGGATCGACGGGCCCCGCTGCTGCAGCATTACCTCGCGCAATGCACCGCCTTCGCACAGCACCTCGCGCGCCCACAGGGGCGGCAGCCACGGATGCTGCGCGACGACCTCGCCCAGGCCGCGCACGAAACCCTCGATCAGCACGGCCGGATCATCGCCGGCGAGTTCCAGCTGCGCACGCAAGGCGGCCAGTGCCGGCAGCAGACGCTCGTCGATCAGGGCCTGCGTGAGCCGTGCCTTGTCGCCGAAGTAGTAATGCAGCATGGCCGGCGTGACGTCGGCCGCGGTGGCGATCGCACGCAGCGACGTCGCGCCGATGCCTACGCGGGCGAACTGCGCGATCGCCGTGTCCAGCAGCAGTTGGCGCAGGTCCGGTTCATCGGCGCCGGGGCGACCGGCCCGCCGGCTGCGGCGCGGCGCGGCGCGGTGGCTTGTGCTTGTCATGCACATAAATTAATTCATTGTTTAATTATATGCAAGCACGGCACGTCGCAATTCCGGCTTTGTGTAGGAGCGCACCCTGTGCGCGAATGCTCTTTGCCGACACGTCCAGGAAACAAGAGCTTTTCGCGCACAGGGTGCGCTCCTGCAATTCGGGGTCATTCGAGGCCGGCTGTGGTTCTTGCGCGGCCTGCGCGCTACTCTCCCGCCACTCATGAGCGAACTCAATCAGCGCGACTTCACCCTCGACCCGCAGGACAACGCCCGCCTGGCCAATCTTTGCGGACCGTTCGACGAGCACCTGCGGCAGATCGAACTGCGCCTTGGCGTGGAGATCAACCATCGCGGCCACCTGTTCCAGGTCATCGGCACGGACGTCACCGCCCGTGCCGCCGACAAGGTGCTGCATGCGCTGTACCGGGTGACCGCCGCCGAAGCGTTGACCGGCGCGAAGGTCAACCTGCACCTGGCCGAATCGGGCATCGACGCGATCAGCGAGGCCTCGATCGAGGGCATCCAGGAAGTGGTGATCCGGGTCAAGCGCGGCGTGATCAAGGGCCGCGGCCCGAACCAGGCGCGCTACCTGCATGCGATCGCCAGCCACGACATCAACTTCGGCGTGGGCCCGGCCGGCACCGGCAAGACGTATCTGGCCGTGGCCAGTGCGGTCGAAGCGCTGGAGGCCAATCGCGTGCAGCGCCTGCTGCTGGTGCGCCCGGCGGTCGAGGCGGGCGAAAAGCTCGGCTTCCTGCCCGGCGACCTGTCGCAGAAGATCGACCCCTACCTGCGCCCGCTGTACGACGCGCTGTACGAAATGCTCGGCTTCGAGAAGGTCGCCAAGCTGATCGAGCGCAACGTGATCGAGATCGCCCCGCTCGCCTACATGCGCGGACGCACCCTCAACGATTCGTACGTGATCCTCGACGAGGCGCAGAACACCACGGTCGAGCAGATGAAGATGTTCCTGACCCGCATCGGTTTCGGTACGGTGGCGGTGATCACCGGCGACGCCACCCAGGTCGACCTTCCGCGCAACACGCGCTCGGGCCTGCGCCAGGCGATCGAGGTGCTGCGCGGCGTCGACGGCATCAGCTTCACCTTCTTCACTTCGCGCGACGTGGTGCGCCATGCGCTGGTGGCGAAGATCGTGCGCGCCTATGAAGCGTTCGAACAGAAGGAACAGGACGGGCAATGAAACGGCGCGCCAGAATCACGCCCGCAGGAGCGCGCCCTGTGCGCGAACGCAATCCCGGTCAGGCCGTAGGAGCGCACCCTGTGCGCGAACGCTCTCCCGGAAAGATCGCGAAAGGCATTCGCGCACAGGGTGCGCTCCTGCGGGAAGAGACAACGGTGCATGTCGGCTACGCCGTGCCGCGCGCCGGCCTGCCCGCCGCGGCCAGCTTCCGCCGCTGGGTCGCCGCGGCGCTGCGCGGCGCGCGGCGCCGCAAGCCGGCCGAGCTGTCCATCCGCATCGTCGGTGCCGACGAAGGCCGGGCGCTCAATCGCGACTATCGCGGCAAGGACTACGCCACCAACGTGCTGTCCTTTGCCGCCGAACTGCCGCCAGGCGTGGCGCTGCCGCTGATCGGCGACCTGGCGATCTGCGCGCCGGTGGTGCGGCGCGAGGCCGCCGAGCAAGGCAAGCCGGCACGCGACCACTGGGCGCACCTGACCGTGCACGGGGTGCTGCACCTGCTCGGCCACGACCACCTCGAAGCCCCCCAGGCCGAGGCGATGGAAACGCTGGAAACCCGCATCCTTGCAAGCCTTGGCATCGCCGACCCGTACACCTGACGGCACGCCCCGACCTGGCGGCACGCCCTGGAGCCCGCTGGCGGGCTCGTACAAAAAAAGTTCGGCGATCAGGCGCGGCGCCGGAGGCAAGTTCGAGCTTGTGCCCTGAACCGTCACGGATTTTCCGCTAGACTCGATGCACCGCCCGCTTGCGGGCAGCAATCCTGCGACAAATGAACGACGACCCTGGCAGTACCGGCGGCCCGGCGCACCGCACCTGGTGGGACCGGCTGGGCCACATGTTTTCCGGCGAACCACGCAACCGCAACGAACTGCTGGAGGAGTTGCGCACCGCCCACGCGAACGGACTGCTGTCCGCCGACACTCTCACCATGGTCGAGGGTGCGATCAAGGTCACCGAACTGAACGTGGACGACGTGATGGTTCCGCGTGCGCAGATCGTGATGCTCGCAGTCGAAGCGTCGCTGCCGGACATCCTTGCCGCCGCGGTGGAATCGGGCCATTCGCGTTTCCCCGTGCATGGCGAGGACAAGGACGAGATCCTGGGCATCCTGCTGGCCAAGGATTTGCTGAAATTCTTCGGCACGGCCGAACATTTCGACATCCGCGCGATCCTGCGCCCGGCCGTGCTGATTCCCGAATCGATGCGCCTGAACGTGCTGCTGGCGGAGTTCCGCCTGTCGCGCAACCACATGGCGCTGGTGGTCGACGAATACGGCGGCGTCGCCGGCCTGATCACGATCGAGGACGTGCTCGAACAGATCGTCGGCGAGATCGACGACGAGCACGACGACGAGGAGGAGCCGGAACTGGTGCACGAGCAGCCCGGCGGCGACTGGCTGGTCAGCGCGCTGACCCCGATCGCCGATTTCAACGAGCGCCTCGGCGCCGATTTTCCCGACGAGGAATACGACACCGTCGGCGGCATGGTCACCTCGGAATTCGGCCACCTGCCGGATGTCGGCGAGGAAACCGCGATCGGCACCTACCTGTTTCAGGTCACCGCGGCCGACGACCGCCGGGTCCAGCAATTCCGCGTCGTCCGCCACACCGACTCGTAGGAGCGCACCCTGTGCGCGAATGCTCCAGGAATTTTTCACGATGTCCTCGCACGAGCCCTGGATGCGAAGGCTTTGTGAGGGCATTCGCGCACAGGGTGCGCTCCTACAGCACATCAGACGACATGGCCGCATGAACCCGATCAGCCGCACCATCATCCTGTCCGCATTGCTCCTGCTGGCCGCCATCGCACCGGCCCACGCCAGCATCGCCAATGCACCCGGCGCCAACCTCGAAGTGTCGCTGATCACCTACGGCCCCGGCGAAACCTACTGGGAGCGCTTCGGCCACGACGCGATCGAACTGCGCGACAGCGTTTCCGGCCAGGCGATCAATTTCAACTACGGCGTGTTCGATTTCGACCAGAAGAACTTCTTCCTCAACTTCGCGCGCGGCCGCATGAACTACCTGATGGACGCCGCGTCCAGCGACATCGACGAAAGCTACTACGTGCAGAGCGGCCGCTCGGTGACGCGCCAGCGGCTGGCATTCACTGCCGACCAGGCCGCCGCCCTGCGCGACTTCCTGCTGTGGAACCTGCGCCCGGAAAACGCCGGCTACGCTTACGACTACTATGTCGACAACTGCACCACCCGCGTGCGCGATGCGTTGAACAACGCGCTGGGCGGCGTGCTGAAATTCCAGCTCGACGAACACCCCGGAGGCCTGACCTACCGCCAGCAGACCGATCGCCTGATGAGCGCGCAACCATGGCTGATGCTGGTGCTGGATCTCGGCCTGGGCTCCTATGCCGACCAGCCGCTCAGCGCCTGGCAGGAAAGCTTTCTGCCGATGGTGCTGCAGGAGCAATTGCGCAATGTGCGGGTCGATAACGGTCGTGGCGGACTGCGACCGCTGGTGCGCAGCGAACGGCTCGTCTCGCCGAACCGGCTGGAGGTGCCGCCGGCAACCGCGCCGGACCTGCGCTTGCCGCTGGCGCTGGCCGGCCTGGCAATCGCCGTATTGATCGTGTCCACGCGCCGCTGGTGGCCGACGACGCATGCCCTGCTCGGCACGGTGTATCTGTCGACGGCCGGCCTGGTGGGCGTGCTGCTGCTGGTGCTGTGGACGCTCACCACCCACCGCGCCGCATGGGCCAACGCCAACCTGCTGCTGTTCAACCCGTTCGCCTTCGTGCTGCTGCCGCTGCCATGGCGGGCACGCCGCAACGCGGCTTCTCCGCCTTTCGTCGCAGCCGTGCTCATGCTGCAACTGCTGGCGATGCTGGTTGCCGTACTGCTGCATGCGCTGCCGGGCACCACGCAGCAGAACCAGCCATGGCTGCTGTTCGCGCTGCCGTGCTGGCTGGCGCTGGCCTGGAGCGATCGCCGGAATCCGTAACCACGCTGCCTCCCGTAGGAGCGCACCCTGTGCGCGAATGCTTTTGCCATACCTGGACAAGAGCATTCGCGCACAGGGTGCGCTCCTACAGTGCACGATTGCCCTGCCTGTGGGTGCGGGGCATCATGCGTGCATGAACCTGATCGATCCACCCGTGCCGGCCGCACCCTCGCCCACCGATCAACCGATGGTGGTCAACTGCATCGCCTACCGGAAAGACGGCAGCCGCATCGGCGATATCTGCCTGGAGCAGATCAGCGACATGCTCGCCCAGCCGGACGCCTTCATCTGGGTTGGCCTGCATGAGCCGGACGAGGAACTGCTGGGAAAACTGCAGGAAGAGTTCGGCCTGCATGACCTGGCGATCGAGGACGCGCACAAGGCACACCAGCGCACCAAGCTCGAAACCTACGGCAACTCGCTGTTCCTGGTGGTGCAGACCGCACAGCTGATCGAGGGACATCTGGCGTTCGGCGAAACCCATGTCTTTCTCGGCCCCCGCTATCTCGTCACCGTGCGCCACGGCGCCTCGCTGTCGTACACACCTGCTCGCCGCAATTGCGAACAGTCTCCGGAGCTGCTGGCGCTCGGTCCCAGCTATGCGCTGTACGGCGTGCTCGATTTCATCGTCGACAACCTGCTGCCGATCGTGCGCGACTTCCGCGAGGAACTGCAGCAACTGGAGCAGGACATCTTCGCCGAGGACTTCAAACGCAGCACGGTGCGCCGCCTGTACGACATGCAGCACGACCTGATGACGCTGCGCCTTGCCGTGGCGCCGCTGCAGGACATCATCAGCCAGCTGGTACGGCTGCACCCGGAACTGATCCCGGACAAGTTGCGGGCGTATTTCCGCGACGTCTACGATCACGTGTTCCGCGTCAACGAATCGATCAGCGCGATGCGCGAAATGCTCGGCGCCGCGATCAGCGTCAACCTGTCGCTGGTCAGCTTCGGCCAGAACGAAGTGATGAAGAAACTCGCCGGCTGGGCCGCCATGCTCGCCGCGCCGACCCTGCTCACCAGCTGGTACGGCATGAACTTCCAGCACATGCCCGAACTCGGCCAGCCATGGGCCTACCCCGCCATGATCCTGCTGATGCTGACCGTCGTCGGCGGCATCTATTTCATGCTCAAGCGGTCGAAGTGGCTGTGAGCCGGGGCACCACACCCGACGCCCCCCGCCCCGCCCCACCGTAGGAGCGCACCCTGTGCGCGATGGCTGT
Organism: Lysobacteraceae bacterium; assembly: GCA_028871555.1. Taxonomy (GTDB): domain Bacteria; phylum Pseudomonadota; class Gammaproteobacteria; order Xanthomonadales; family Rhodanobacteraceae; genus Rhodanobacter. The sequence continues at coordinate 3,599 of JAGWNA010000078.1, read as the reverse complement.
TGTCCTGGGCAACCGCAAGAGCATTCGCGCACAGGGTGCGCTCCTACGCTTTCGCCATTCCGTAGGAGCGCACCTTGTGCGCGATGGCTGTTGTCCGGGCAATCGCAAGAGCGTTCGCGCACAGGGTGCGCTCCTACGGCCAGAGGGCGTTCCAGTAGGGGTAATCGCCGATGTGTTCGACCAGTCCGGCACGCAGCGGATTGGCGACGATGTAGCGCGCCGCAACTGTCACGTCCTCGTCGCGCCTCAAGGCATGGTCATGAAAACCGCGAGCCCACACCGCATCGACCGCGCATGTTTGCCGGATCCGCTTGCTGGTGATCGATTTGAAGCGATTCATGACGAGCGAGATGCCATCTCGCTCGCCTAGCTCGATCAAACCATGCCAGTGATTCGGCATCAGCACCCAGCACAGCAATCGGGCATCGCCCCAATATTCCTGCCGAACGGTGCAGCGCGCCACGATGCGCGCCGGCTCATCCTCGATGAACAGCGGGTGCCTCTGTGCAGCAATCGTCGTGAGCAGGTAAATCTGCCCGGGAATGGAACGGCGGCCTTTGCGCAACGATAGGTGGCCAGCGGGCATGTACATGCCGGCCAATCTAACGGTTCCCCCATGTCGCGCCCATCGGGAGCGGACCCTGTTTCAAGTAGGCGTACATCGCGCAAACGTATGGGATTACCCCGTAGGAGCGCACCCTGTGCGCGATGGCTGTTGTCCTGGACAACCGCAAGAGCGTTCGCGCACAGGGTGCGCTCCTACGCCTTCGCCATTCCGTACAAGGAGCCCGCGGCTTCCCCGAAAACGTGGACGACCTTACGCCTGTCGTCCTCGAACACCAACGTACAAGGAGCGCACCTTGTGCGCGATGGCTGTTGTCCGGGCAATCGCTAGAGCGTTCGCGCACAGGGTGCGCTCCTACGGACAGATGGAGGGCTGATCAGCGTTTGGCATCCTTGGCCGTCCATTTCTCCAGCCATGCATTGACGGTGTCGTGCCATTGCACGCTGTTGTGCGGCTTGAGCACGAAATGGGTTTCGTCGGGAAAGGTGAGGAACTCGCTGGGGATGCCGCGGCGCTGCAATGCGGTGAAGGCACCCAGGCCCTGAGTGATCGGAATGCGGAAGTCGTCACTGCTGTGCACCACCAGCATCGGCACGCGCCAGTCCTTGACGTGATCGACCGGGTTGAATTTCTCGTAGTTCACGGGATGCTGCCACGGCGTGCCGCCGTTTTCCTTCTCCTCGAACCACAGCTCGTCGGTGCCGTAGTACATCGCGCGGGTGTCGAACACGCCGTCGTGATCGATCAGGCACTTCCACGGCCGGTTCCACACGCCGGCGATCCAGTAGGTCATGTAGCCGCCGTAGCTGGCACCGAGCGCGCAGGCGCGATTGCCGTCGAGGAAGCGGTACTTGTCCAGCGCCGCCTTCCAGCCGAGCTTCAGATCCGCCAGCGGCTTGCCGCCCCAGTCGCCGGAAATGGAATCGGTGAACGCCTGGCCGTAGCCGGTGGAACCGTGGAAATTCACCGTCACCACCGCAAAGCCCTGGCCGGCATAGGTCTGTGGATTCCAGCGGTAGCTCCAGCCGTTGGTCATCGCGCCCTGCGGGCCGCCGTGGATGATGAAGGCCACCGGGTAGGTCTTGCCCGGCTGGTAGCCGACCGGCTTCACCACGTAGCCCTGCACGGTCTGGTCGTGCCAGCCCTTGAAATTGAAGAACTCGAAATCGCCGACCCTGGCGTTTTTCAGGTCCGCCGCGTTGAAGCGGGTGACTTGCCGCAGGTCGCTGCCATCGGCCTTCGCGAGGTACAGATCGGCCGGCCGTTTCAGATCGTCGCGAGCCAGCAGCAGCTTGCCGGCCGCGAACGAATAGCCGTCCACGGTGCCATCGCCCACCAATTCGGTGACCTTGCCGCTGGCGGCGTCGATCGCGAACAGCGGATGCTGGCCCTGATCGTCGGCGGTGGCGTAGAGCGTCTTGCCATCGGCGGATATCGACAGGCTGCCGGGCGAACGATCCCATTGCGGATCGACCTCGCGCTTCGCACCCGTGACCAGATCCAGCGCCATGATCGCGAAACGGTCGGACTCGAAGCCCGGCGTCTTCATCGCCAGGTAGTACAGCGTGCGGCCGTCCGGCGACGGCACCGGGTAGGCGTCCCATGCCTTGTTGCCGGCCGTGAGGTTCTTCGGCGCGGCCGAGCCATCCACCGGCACCCGGTAGACGTCGAAATTGGTCGACCACGGCTCGGTGGTGCCGGCGATGCGCACGCTGAAATACACGCTCTTGCCATCCGGCGCGAACGCAAACTCGCTGTCGTCGCCGAACGGCTTGCTCGGCACGTCGCCGTCGATACCGCGACTGAGCAGCGTCGGCTCCGCCGGCAACTGCCCCTTGCCGTCGAAACGCGCCGCGAACAGCTGGTTGCGCCGGCCATTGGCCCACGTATCCCAATGCCGCACGAACAGCTTGTGGTAAAGCGTGCCGCTGGCCTTGTCGCCGGCGCGCATCTTGATGCGCTGCTCGGTGCAGGCCCGCGTGGCGCAATCGGTGAGCACCTCGTACGACAGCAGCACGCGCTTGCCGTCCGGCGACAGCTTGTAGTCGTCGATGTCCAGCGGCGTGTGGCTGACCTGTACCGGCGCCGCATGCCTGCCGGGGTTCAAACCGTTCTTGCCGCCCAGATCCAGCCGCCACAGCTGCGCCACGCCCTTGGCCGGCGCCAGGAAATACAGGCTGCGCCCATCGGCCGACCAGCGCGCCGAACCGCCCTTGTCGACCACCTTCACCGGCTGGCTGCCCTTGCCCTGCAGGTCCAGCACGTAGATCGCGTTGACGCCCTTGTTGGCGGCGTAGTCGGTGCTGCGCACGCCGAACGCGGCATAGCGGCCGTCCGGCGACAGCTGCGGATCGCCGACCCGATCCATCATCACCAGGTCGCGCACGTTGAACGGGTGCGCCGCGCGGTTCGGCACGAACGCGGTGTTCACGACGTCGTGCGCCACCGCAGGCACACCCACCAACGCCAGCAGGAGCGCGGCAAGCAGAGGTTTCATGAGGGTTCCCCTTGGCTGATCAAAGCAGTGACGGTAAGCGCCAAACCCGCCGCAGGCAAGCTTTGGCGTTACCACCCGCCGCCGCCGCAGGAGCGCACCCCGTGTGCGAAGGCTTTTACCGTCGCCCTGATCAAAGGCAATCGTGCACCGGGTGCGCTCCTTGTACGTTGGCAATCGCCCGCTTCCGGGGTTATACCGATCACGTTTCCGGAGAAGCCGTTCACCTGTTTGAACGCCCGCACCACCAGAAGATCGCACGGCTTCCTCGCGCCATGGACAGCGACCTGCTGACGCCAAGCGAAGTGCTACTTCGGCGGCGGTGCCGATACTTTAGATGCCCACCCTGGGGCGGGGAGGTCAGTGTGAATTGAAGACGTGCCCGCAAGCACGCTCCTGATTCCCCATATGCCTCATCCTCAGTTATGAGTTGTCAAATAAATCAGTAAGTTATGCGCATGCGCGACACGCTGGTTTGCGATGATGCGGCTACCGAAACGGCGGAGAGCAAGCATTGGCGCGCGAACTACGTAAGTCAGG
>JAGWNA010000015.1 GCA_028871555.1 Lysobacteraceae bacterium | reverse complement strand
GGACACGAAAACGTGCCGGTGATCGAGGTGCTGGTGAACGTCGGCGACAGCGTCGCCAAGGACCAGAGCCTGATCACGCTGGAGTCGGACAAGGCGACCATGGAGATTCCCAGCGACGCCGCCGGCACGATCAGGGAGCTGAAGGTCAAGCTTGGCGACGAAGTCTCCGAAGGCACCGTGATCGCCGTAATAGAAACCGTCGGCGCAGCCGACCCAACGTCCCCCTCTCCCGTCCCGGGAGAGGGCAGGGGTGAGGGAGCCCGAGTCGCCGCGCAGCCCCCCTCTCCCGCCCCGGGAGAGGGCAGGGGTGAGGGAGTCCGAGCCGCCGCGCAGCCCCTCGCTTTCCCGCGGGGAGAGGGGGCGAAGGTGCCGCAGGCGGCCGCGTCGTCCGGAAAGGCGGCGGACATCGAATGCAGGCTGGTGGTGCTCGGCTCCGGCCCGGGCGGCTATACGGCTGCATTCCGCGCCGCCGATCTGGGCGTGGACACGGTGCTGGTCGAGCGCTACGACACGCTGGGCGGCGTCTGCCTCAACGTGGGCTGCATCCCGTCCAAGGCGCTGCTGCACGCCGCCGCGGTGATCGACGAGGCGGCGGCGATGGCCGCGCACGGCGTCAGCTTCGGCAAGCCGACGATCGACATCGACAAGCTGCGCGACTTCAAATCCAAGGTGGTCGGCAAGCTCACCGGCGGTCTCGCCGGCATGGCGAAACAGCGCAAGGTACGCACCGTGCAGGGCACGGGCATGTTTGTCTCGCCGCATGAAATGGAAGTCCGGACGGCCGATGGCGTCAAGCTGATCCGCTTCGAAAACGCGATCATCGCGGCCGGCTCGCAGTCGGTGAAGCTCCCCATGTTCCCGTGGGACGACGAGCGCGTGCTCGACTCCACCCGTGCGCTGGAGCTGGCCGACGTGCCGGCGAAACTGCTGGTGGTCGGCGGCGGCATCATCGGCCTGGAGATGGCCACCGTCTACTCGGCGCTGGGCAGCGCGGTGACCGTGGTCGAGTTCATGGACCAGATCATCCCCGGCGCCGATGCCGACCTGATCAAGCCGCTGGCGCAGCGCCTGGGCAGGAAACTCAAGGGCGTCCATCTCAAGACCAGGGTCACGGCAGCCAAGGCCACGAAGCAGGGCATCGAGGTCAGCTACGAAGGCAATAGCATCCCGGCGGACACCGTGTTCGACCGCGTGCTGGTGTCGGTGGGCCGCTCGCCCAACGGTGGCGGCATCGGCGCCGACAAGGCCGGTGTCGCCGTCACCGGGCGCGGCTTCATCGACGTCGACCCGCAGATGCGCACCAACGTGCCGCACATATTCGCGATCGGCGACCTGGTCGGCCAGCCGATGCTGGCGCACAAGGCCACGCATGAGGCAAAGGTGGCCGCCGAAGTGGTCGCCGGGCAGAAGAGCCACTTCGACGCGCGGGTGATTCCGTCGGTGGCCTACACCGATCCGGAAATCGCCTGGGTCGGCGTGACCGAGCGCGAGGCGAAGGAGAAGGGCCTGAAAATCGGTGTCGGGCGTTTCCCGTGGGCGGCCAGCGGCCGCGCGATCGGCATCGACCGCACCGAAGGCTTCACCAAGCTGCTGTTCGACGAAGCCACCCACCGCGTGGTCGGCGGCGGCATCGTGGGCGTGCACGCCGGCGACCTGATCGCCGAGATTGCGCTGGCGATCGAGATGGGCTCGGAAGCGGCCGACATCGGCCTGACCATCCACCCGCATCCCACCCTCAGCGAATCGGTCGGCATGGCAGCGGAGGTCTACGAAGGCACGATCACGGATCTGTACCTGCCGAAGAAGCATTGAGCTTGGGTCGGATGCGTTCGGCGCCGCCGGAGGGCGGTCCGGTCAGCCGCCCAGCAGGAAGGCCGGCTTCGATTCGCGCGGCAGTTGCCTGATCTCCCATTCCGCGCGCGCCGCGCTGGCACGATCCGGGTAGTTGCGCCAGCCCAGCAGCCGCACGGGCGGGTTGGCGCGGGTGTAGCGGGCGCCGCGGCCGGCCACATGGGCGGCATAACGGGCGCCGAGGCGGTTGGTGATGCCGGCGTAGTAGCTGCCGTTGCGGCATTCGATCAGGTACAGGCACCATGTGCCGTCCGCTTCGGGCGACGGCGGCGAAGTGTCGGATGGCGGTGTTGTGACCGGGTTCACTTCACTTCGACGGCGGCGTGGATTGACGGTTCGATCGCCGTGCGCCGATCATGTATCGCATCCATCGAAACGGAGATCCTGTCATGCACAAGTCGCTCATCCTGGTTGCCTCGCTGGCACTGGCGCTGCCCGCGCTCACGGCGACGCGCGCCGAGGCACAGGGCCGCCATCATCGCGTGGTCTGCGAAAACGTGCGGGTCAAGCATAGCGGAGCGAAGGACAAACACCGCCTCGTCGGCACGGGTATCGGCGCCCTGGCCGGCGGCCTGCTGGGTCATCAGGTGGGCGGCGGCAAAGGCAAGACGCTGGCCACGGTGGGCGGCGCGGTGGCCGGCGGTTACGTCGGCAATCGCGTCGAGAAGCACGAACAGGACAAGAAGACCTATTACACCACCGAGCGTCGCTGTCACGACGTCTACGACTGAACCCGGGAGGCTGGAAAACCTCGCCAGCTTTCGTCGTTCCGGCGAGGCGCTTCTCGACAGCGAAGCCGGTCAAGCCGGAACCCGGCGCCTTTGCACTTCAACGCCCGGTAGTCACCGGGTCCAGGCCTGACGGCGATTGGGCTGTTGGATGCCGCCGGGATGACGGGCCTGGCGGCAAGAGGAGGTTGGCTTGCTGCGACTTGCACGGAAGCTTTTCGAAGTTTCCGGCAGATGGTCCCTCCCGAACGGAAGCGCTCTTTGGGACGTAACGGCATTTGGGTTCAATCGCCAGAAGCAGTCGAAAGGCAAGGAACGGGTGCAGCCGTCAGTATGGGCGAATGAGGGGCCTTGAACCCTTCGCCACCCAGGACATGGGGAGCATGCACTACAAATCCCGGGCGTGTCGGTGCCACTGTCCGAGCAGCCAGGAGAATCCGACGCAGCCGGCGAAGGCGAGCAGCCAGCGGTCCGCCAGGCGATGAGGCGCCGGAACGATCGCGGCGAAGGCCGGCAGCCAGCTGGCCCCGTACAGCGTGGTCACCACGGCTGCCGCCAGTGCCAGGGCGATGGCGAGGGACATCAGGAGCCAGGATTCGAGGCCGGCACCGGGCGCACGCTCGCGTTCCCGCACCGCAGGGGTGGCGACCATGGCGGCCACGCGTCGTGCGAAATCGCCCGGCAGGTCGTCATGCAGCGGTTGCCGCAATGCCCGGGCGAGCAGTCGATAGCGGCGCACGAGGGCGTCGTCGCCGGCCGGATCGAGGCCGAGGCGTTCCCGCCGCGAGGCGAGTTCCTGCATCCGCCATTCGCGCTCCCGGGCCGCGCTGTCGAAGCGGGGGAGGTCGATGTCATGGTTCATGCTGCAACTCCTGTGCGGGATTCGAGTACGCCGCGCAGGCGCAGTCGCGAGCGGAACAAGTGACTCTTGATGGTGCCGCTGGCCAGCCCGGTGACCTTCGCCATCTCGGCAATCGGCATTTCCTCGAGGTAGTACAGCGTCAGCAGCGTGCGTTGCAAGGGCGGCAGTGCATCGATCGCGGCGTGCAGATGCTGCGCGATCTCTTCGTCGGCGCAGGCACTCTCCAGGTCGAAGCCGTCGCCGACCTGTTCCACCAGTGCATGGTCGCCGTTGTCGCCGCCGACATCGACCAGCGGGATGCGCTTGTGCTGCAGATGACGCAGGGCGATGGTGTAGGCGACGCGGCCGATCCAGGATTTCAGCGCGCTCTCGCAGCGATACTGATGCAGGCACTGATGCACCCGCAGGAAGGTGTCCTGGCACAGTTCGCGCGCGTCCTCCGGATGCCGCACCATCCGGTAGATGATGTGCCAGCACAGGCCCTGATACTCGCCGATCAGGCGCTCGAACGCGCCCGGCCGATTGGCCAGCACGGCGTCGACCAGTGCGCGGTCCGGGTCGTGGATGTCGTCCATGGCATCAGGGATACGCGCATGGCCGCTGCGGTTGCAAGTGCTTCGCTGCAACCGCAGTCACGCTGCCCGTATCTCTGGCTCTGACCATCCACCCAGGAGCAGCGCATGGAACTTGGCATTCTCGTCCCGATCGTCCTTTTCATCTGCATCACTTACGCGATCAAGATCGTGGTCGACGCCCGCGTGCGCAGCCGCATGATCGGTGCCGGCGGCTCGGAGGAACTGGTGAACTCGATCCTGCGCGACGAGGAGCAACGTCGTCGCCAGTCGTCCTTGCGCTGGGGCATCGTGCTGGTGTCGGTAGGCATCGGCTTCGGGCTGATCCAGCTGTTCGGCTGGCACGACGTCACGCCGGGCATGGTCGCCGTGCTGGCCGGGGCCACCGGCCTGGGCAACCTGGCATTCTTCGCGATCGCCCGTCGTCTTGGCTGACCGGGTTGTGCCATGGTGTGGGTGCCGGTCGCCGTGCCGGTCCCTCTGCGCCATGCGCCATCATCGGAGACGCAGTCATGACCAGCCACGTCCGCGGCCTGTTCGAGGTGACCATGACGCCACAACCGGCACAGGACGGCGTGGGCGATCCCGCCTTCGGCCGGATGGCACCGGACAAGCGCTTCCGGGGCGACCTGCAGGCGACCGGCAAGAACCAGATGCTGGCGCTGCGCACGGATACCGAGGGTTCGGCAGGTCATGTGGCGCTGGAGCGGGTAGAGGGCAGCCTGCACGGTCGGCACGGCGCGTATGCCCTGCGCACAGCGGCACGGTGACACGCGGCGAGCCGCAATTGCAGATCGGCGTGGTGCCGGATTCAGGCAGCGGCGGGTTGTCCGGCCTGACCGGAACGCTGCAGATCACCATGGTCGACGGCAAGCACACCTGCGATTTCGAATACAGCCTGCCCGGAGCGGACTGATCCGCTGCATGGCTCGCCGTCGCACTGAGCCATTCGACCTCCAGATGCCATCGGTCGGCTTTGCCGGCTGAGCGCTGCATGGTAGCTTCGGACGATTCGGGCGGGGAGCCTGGTCTTTCGAAGGGAGTGCTTCATGCCAGCAGCGAGTGTGCGCGTCGAGTCGGTCACCAAACGTTTTTCCGGGCATACCGCGGTGAATCACCTGTCCATGGAAGTCGCCGAAGGCGGCATCTTTGGCTTGCTCGGCCCCAACGGGGCGGGCAAGTCGACCACGATCCGGCTGATCATGGGCATCCTCGAGCCCGATGAGGGCAAGGTGGTGCTGTTCGGCTCCGACCAGGACAGCCGCAAGCTGTCGCAGCGCATCGGCTACCTGCCGGAAGAGCGCGGCTTGTACAAGAAGATGAAGGTGCTCGACCACCTGATCTTTCTCGGTGAAACCAAGGGCATCGGACGGGCGGACGCGCGCACGCGCGCGCGGGCCTGGCTGGAGCGGCTGGGTGTCAGCGAGTGGTCGCTGAAGAAGGTTGAAGACCTTTCCAAGGGCATGCAGCAGAAAGTGCAGTTCGCCGGCGCACTGCTGCACGAGCCGGATCTGGTGATCCTGGACGAACCGTTCTCCGGGCTCGATCCGGTCAACGCCCAGGTGATGAAGGACATCGTGGTGGACATCGCCAGGGCGGGTCGTACGGTGTTGTTCTCCACCCACGTGATGGAACAGGCCGAGCGCATGTGCGACCGCATCGCCATCATCGCCCGCGGCGAGACCGTGGTCAGCGGCACGGTGGCGCAGGTGAAGGAGGACTTTGGCGGTCGCCATGTGGCGTTGAGCTTCAGCCGTGACAAGGCGCGCGCCGAGGCGATCCTCGCCGACCGCTCGCTGATTGCCCACCTCGACGATTACGGCGCCACTGCCGAGTTGCAGATGGCCGACGGCGCCGATCCCGAGAAACTGCTTGCCGCGCTGGTGGGAGAGGGCGTCGGCCTGCGCCGGTTCGAGGTGGTCGAGCCCTCGCTGCATGCCATCTTCATCGCCAAGGTCGGCGCCGATGCCGCTGTCGCCCACGCCGGAGTCGCCGCATGAAGAAGATCATCGCTGTTGTCCGACGCGAGTTTGTCGAGCGCGTGCGCACCAAGGCGTTCGTGATTTCCACCGTGTTGCTGCCGGTGTTCATGGTGGCGATGGTGATCCTGCCGGCATTGATGATGCGCGGCGGCGACCACACCAGCCGCGTGGCGGTGGTGGATGCGTCGACCACGGGTCTTGGCCAGCCGGTCAGCCACGCCCTCGAGTCCGAGAAGATCGGCAGCGGGTCGAACGCCAGGGCGCGCTACACCGTGCGGGTGTTTCCGGCCACCAGCCATGATCTGGCCAGGGTGCGCGACGGCCTGATCGCCAGCACCGGTTTCTCCAGCGACCGGCAGAAAGACGGCTGGAACGGCGTGCTGGTGCTGACCGACGAGACCCTTGCCAGCGGCAAGCTGGCCTACTACGGCGGCAACGTCGGTTCGCTGGAATCCATGTCCAAGCTGCAGCGCGCGGTATCCAACGCGCTGGCCGGCGTGCGCCTGGCCAAGTCCGGTGTGGATGCGGCGCTGGTCAAGCAGGCGATGAAGCCGGCCGACATGGACACCACCAAGGTCTCCGACGGCAAGCTGACCGGTCAGAGCGGGCAGGAGTCGTTCATGATCGCGTACTTCATGGGCTTCATCCTGTACATCGCGATCCTGATCTACGGGCAGCAGACGATGACCTCGGTGATCGAGGAAAAGACCTCGCGCATCATGGAGGTGCTGACCTCGTCATTGACCCCGTTCCAGATGCTGCTGGGCAAGGTGCTCGGCGTGGGCCTGGCGGGCCTGGCGCAGATGGCGATCTGGGGCGGCACGGTGTTCATGATCAGCAGCCAGCGCATGAGCCTGGCCGGCCTCTTCGGCATGAGCGCCGATGCCGCGCAGAGCTTTCCGATCCCGAGCATGGCGCCGGGCCTGCTGCTGGTGTTCCTGTTGTATTTCGCGCTGGGCTTCATGCTCTACGGTGCGCTGTACGCGGCGATCGGTGCCATGTGCAACACGATCCAGGAGACCCAGCAGTACGCGATCTTCGTCACCGTGTTCATCATGGTGGGCTTCTTCGCGGTGTTCGCCCTGATCAAGGATCCGACCAGCCCGCTCGGCGTGACGATGTCGAACATTCCGTTCTTCGCGCCGTTCACCATGCCGGTGCGCTGGTCGTTGACCTCGGTGCCGCCGCTGGAGCTGGTCTTGTCGCTGGCGTTGATGGTGGCCACCTTGCTGGCCTGCGTGTGGCTGGCCGCGCGGATCTATCGCACCGGCATCCTGATGTACGGCAAGAAGCCGTCCTGGCGCGAGCTGTGGCGCTGGATCAGGGCGTAAGCCGTACCCGTAGGAGCGCACCTTGTGCGCGAATGCTTTTTCGTTGCATCACGGAGGGCATTCGCGCACAGGGTGCGCTCCTGCGGAAGCATCAGGTTGGCAGTTTGTCGAACAGGTCGCTCTGCGCCTGGTAGCTGTCGCGATCGACGAAGCCGGACAGGCCCACGCCGACCAGCCGGTAGCGGTCGTCGTCGGCGCGGTCCACGCGATCGCGCAGGGCGCAGGCGATGTCGGCCACTTCGCCGGCCGACATCGGCCGCGTCGCCGGGGTCAGGCTGCGGGTGAGCGTGTGGAAGTCGGATGTCTTCAGCTTCAGCACCACGGTGCGGGCGACACGTTCCCTTTCCTTGAGGTAACCGGCCCAGGTCTTTTCGGCGAGGCGGCGGATGTGTGTCTCGAGTTCGTCCAGCCGCAGGTCGTGCTCGAAGGTGTCCTCGGCGGAAATCTGCAACGTCGGGCGCTCCGGTTGCACGGGGTGCTCGTCGATGCCGCGTGCCAGCTCGTGCAGGCGCCGGCCCCAGCGGCCGAAGCGCTGCTCCAGTACGGCCAGCGCGAGCGTGCGCAAGTCGCCGACGGTGGCGACGCCGAGCGCGGCGAGTTTCGCTTCCATCACCTTGCCCACGCCGGGCAGGCGGCCGACCGGCAACGGAGTGAGGAACGCCTCGACCTGCCGCGGGCGGATCACGAACAGCCCATCGGGCTTGTTCCAGTCCGAGGCGATCTTGGCCAGGAACTTGTTCGGCGCCACCCCGGCCGAGGCGGTGAGCTGCGTCTGCGCACGGATCGCCGCGCGGATCGCCTCGGCGGTGGCGGTGGCCGAGGGCAGCCCGCTCAGCGTCACCGTCACGTCGAGATAGGCTTCGTCCAGCGACAGCGGTTCGACCAGCCCGGTATGCCGCGCGAAGATCTCGCGGATCTGCCGCGACACCGCCTTGTAGCGCGCGAAATCCGGCGGCACGAACACCAGCTGCGGGCACAGCCGCTCGGCCCGCACGGCCGGCATCGCCGAGCGCACGCCGAACACGCGCGCCTCGTAGCTGGCCGCACACACCACCGAACGCGCGCCGCGCCATGCCACCGCCACCGGCTTGCCGCGCAGCGAGGGGTCGTCGCGCTGCTCCACCGATGCGTAGAACGCGTCCATGTCGATGTGGATGATCTTGCGGGGCGGGGGCGGGTTCATGGCGGTGATGGTGAAGCGTGATTTCCGGCTTGGCAAAAACGGGGCGGGGCGGCTTCGATCCGGCGCGGAAAAGCTGCAGCCGCCGCCGCTCCCGGCGGGGGGCTGGCTGAAACCGTCCGCACAATGGCATGGTAGCCGCCATGAAGACCGAACCCGGCACCACCTATGTCCGCCGCCTGGGAGTCTGGGACGCGGCGATGATCGTGATCGGCGGCGTGATCGGGGCGGGCATTTTCCGCACCCCGGCCACGGTGGCCGAGCGCACCGGCTCCGGCGCCCAGGTGCTGATGCTGTGGGCGATCGGCGGCCTGCTGACGCTGGCCGGGGTGCTGTGCTACGCCGAGCTCGGCGCGCGGCGGCCGCAGGCGGGCGGCACCTACGTCTACCTGCGCGAGGCGTTCGGCAGGCTGCCGGCGTTCCTGTTCGGCTGGACCATGGCGCTGATCAACTACCCCGGCAGCGTGGCCGCGGTGGCGACCACGTTCGCCGACTATTTCTGCGCCTCGACCGGTCTGCCGGCGGCGTATATCAAGCCGGTGGCGGTGGGTGCGATCGCCTTCATCGTCGGCGTCAACCTGTTCGGCATCCGCGCCGGTTCGATCGTGCAGAACATCTTCACCGTGCTGAAGCTGGCGGCGATCGCCTTACTGGTGGTGGTCGGGCTGGCGCTGGCGCATGGGCATCCGGGCCTGGCGCTGGCGGCGGATGCGGCGCATCCGGTGCCATCCGGAGCGTTTCTCGGCGCGCTGCTGCCGGTGCTGTTTGCCTACGGCGGCTTCCATTACCTCAACGATCTGGCCGGCGAGGTGCGCAATCCGCAGCGCACCCTGCCGCGGGCGCTGGGCATGGGCATGGCCGGCGTGGTGGCCTGCTACGTGCTGGTCAACGTCGCCTACCTGGCCGGGCTGGGCCATGCCGGTCTGGCCGCCAGCGAGGCGCCGGCGGCGGACCTGATGCGGCGCCTGTTCGGCGAACGCGGCGCCACGGTGATCGCGGTCGGCATCGCCTGCTCCACCTTCGGCTACTGCAACATCGCGATCGCCGGCGGCGCGCGCGTGCTGCAGACGATGGGCGCCGACGGCATGTTCTTCCGCGCCGCCGGGCGCATCGAACCGCGCACCCGCGCGCCGCAGATCGCGCTGGCGGCGCTGGGTCTGTGGGCGATCGTGCTGACGCTGTCCGGCAGCTTCGGCCAGCTGCTGGACTACACCACGGTGGGCGAGTGGCTGGCGCATGTGTTCGGCATCGCCACGCTGTTCTGGTATCGCCGGCATTTCTTCGACCAGCCATCGCCGTACCGCGTGCCGTTGTATCCGCTGCTGCCGCTGCTGTTCGTGGTCACCGTGCTCGGCGTGATCGTGGCCACCGCGATCCACACGCCGCGCGATGCCGGCATGAGCCTGGTCATCATCGCGCTGGGCGTGCCGGTGTATCACGGCTGGCGGCGCTGGTCGCGCACCCGCGCAGCGTAGCATCGTCGGATCTGCGTAGGAGCGCACCCTGTGCGCGAAAGCTTTTAAAAAGCATCGCGAAAAAGCATTCGCGCACAGGGTGCGCTCCTACGGCAAGTCGCGCGGAGTGTTGTCGATGAAACGTCGTGTATCGATCGGGCTGCTGTGTCTGTGCGCGCTGGGTGCCTGCCATGCCCAGGCGGTGCCGGTCGTGGCCGATATGGCCAACCCCGCGGCGGCGGCCCGTTTCACCCTCGATCATGTGCGGCGGGTCGGCGCGCTCGAGCATGCCGGCGACGGCGTGGCGCAGCGGCGTTATGCGTTCCAGCCGGCGGCGCAGCCGCAGATCCGCATCGCGCCGGCGGGCAAGGCGTGGGACTGGGCCGGCCGGGGCGAGCTGCGGGTGCGCGTGCAGAATGCGATGCCGTGGGCGGTCACGCTCAGCGTCGATATCGATGGTGCCGACGGCGGGCACCACCTGCATGCGACGGTCGCGCTGCCGGCGGGGCCCGCGCAGACGCTGGTGGTGCCATTGCACGCCGTGTCGCCGCGCGCATCGGGCATGCAGGCCGGCCCGCCGATGCCGTTCGACGAGCACGGCCGGCGCACCCTGCTGGCCACCACGGTCGAGGGTGCGCTGGATCTGCATCGAGTCAGCGCGATCCGGTTCGGCATGCCGGCGCCGCAGGCGGTGCAGACGGTGTTGTTCGGACGCGTCGATACCGCGCCGGGCGAACCGGCGCTGCACGATGCGTATGCCGGCATCGTCGACCGCTACGGGCAATTCACGCGCGGCCGCTGGCCGGAGAAGATCGACTCCGATGCCGCCTTGCGTGCCGCGCACGCACGCGAGCAGGCCGGGCTGGACAAGTTGCCGCCGCCGGCGGATGTGGACGAATACGGCGGACGTCTGGACGTCCACGGCCTTGAGCGGACCGGCTGGTTCCATGCGCAGAAGCGCGACGGCCGCTGGCGGCTGGTCACGCCCGACGGCCATGCGTTCTTCTCGCTGGGCGTGAATGCCGTGGCGCCCGATGGCGGGCGCAGCTATGTCGAAGGCCGCCGGTTCATGTTTGCCGGCCTGCCGCCCGATCGTGGCGCATGGGCGGCCTTTTACGGCACTGGCGACAGCCGCCGGGCGGAGCAGGGCGCCAGCCGGGGCGTCGGCGACAATCACGGCCGCTGGTTCGATTTCTACGCGGCGAATCTTTACCGCGCCGACGGCAGCCGCTGGCTTGCGGCATGGCGCAAGCGCACGCTGGAGCGACTGCAGGCCTGGGGCTTCAACACCATCGGCAACTGGAGCGATCCGGCACTGGGCCGGGCGCATCGGCTGCCGTACACGCGCTCGATCAACATCGTGGGCGACTATGCCAATGTCGCCACCGGCTTTGACTACTGGGGCCGCATGCCCGACCCGTTCGACCCGCGTTTCGTGCAGGCGGCCGAGCGCGCGACGGCGAAGGCCGGCGCCGACGTGCGCGACGACCCGTACCTGCTCGGCTACTTCGCCGACAACGAACTGGCCTGGGTCGGCACGGGTCCGCAAGGCCGCTGGGGGCTGGCGCTGGGCACGCTGGCCGGGAGCGCGAACAGCCCTGCCAAGCGCGCGTTCATCGCGATGCTGCGCAAGCGGTACGCGGCGCCGGAAACGCTGGCCTCCGCGTGGGGCATCGCGCTGACCTCGTGGGACGCGCTGAACGCCACCGGCTTCGCCGCGCCCGCGCCGGACGAGGCGCACCCGGCGATCGCGCGCGACTACAGCACCTGGCTGCGCCGCTATGCCGATGCCTATTTCCGCACCGTGGCGCAGGCGATCCACCGCGCCGACCCGCATCATCTTTTTCTCGGCGGCCGCTTCGCGGTGAACACGCCCGAAACGGTGGCCGCCTGCGCGCGCTACTGCGACGTGGTCAGCTTCAACGTCTACGCCGACCTGCCGCGGCACGGCTTCGACGCGGCGGCGATGCGCCGGCTCGACAAGCCGGTGCTGATCAGCGAATTCCACTTCGGATCGGACGATCGCGGCCCGTTCGGCAAAGGCGTCGTTCCGGTGTGGAACGAGGCGCAGCGCGGCGAAGCCTACGCGAAGTTCATCGCCGCGGCGGCAGCCGATCCATCCATCGTCGGCGCGCACTGGTTCGAGTACGTCGACCAGCCCGTCACCGGCCGCCTGCTCGACGGCGAGAACAGCCATATCGGGCTGGTCGGGATCACCGACATCCCGTTCGGCGGATTCGTGGAGGCGGCGACGCTGGCGAACCGGCGAGTGCGGCCGTGACCGGTGCGCGGGGCGAACCGGAAGGGAAAAGAGACGGCGCCGGCATGGCGACGCAAGGAGCGGTTGCGCGAGGTGACTGCGCCACGCACCGACCGAACGGTCACCGAGGCTTCGCCGAAGCGATCAACGGGCGCATCCGGGCCGTCATGGCACGCGCCAAGGGCCACGGCACCGACGCGCCCCCGATCACCATCAGCCGCCCCGTCTGCGCCAAGCTCAAGCACCTGCCGAAGAACCCGAGGTCGCACCGGCTCAACCGGTGAGCGTGTGAAAATCAGCCACAGGGATCGCGAGAGAGCCATGATTGCTGACCGCGTCGCACAGCTCAAAGACCAGGGCGAAATCAGCGATAAGAAGGGCTACTTTCTTTGGAAATTGCAGGCCGGTCAAGGAAAGGCTCAGGTTTGAAATTGCAGCCTACACTAATCGGCGATCGCCTCGCGCAATGGCAGCAACTGCTTTTCATAATGCCGCCACTCTTCGAAAAACCGCTGGTGGATCGGTTCCCGCACCTGCGCCACGCTGAGGGTGGCAACCGCGGCCCGGTTGCGGGTTATGTCAATGCAGCCCGGGTCCCATTCCAGGCCGCAATGCGCAAGCACCTTGCGTGTCGTCGTTTCCGGATCGCGCACCAGTTCGGCGTAGGGCACATCGAGAATCTGCCCGGGCATCGCCGTGTGCCAATGGGCCATCACGCGCCTGTATTGCAGGTAATGCGCGGCGAGCGCCCCGAGGTTGTAACTCCACGGAAACGATTCGCCCATGACCCACGTGCGGTAATTGGAGAAGCACACATCCATCGGGTCGCGGACCAGGTTGAGGATGGGTGCCTGGGGCAGCGCACGGCGGATCATGCCGGCGGCCATCCAGTTGCGCGGCAGCTTGTCGACGAAAAATCTCCTGCCCCGGGCCCGCCACTGAGTCCGCTCCAGGTAGCGCCGCCCGATCTGTGCGTAATCCAGATCGGGCAAGCGTTGCACGATGTGTTCGTCCAGGGTCTTGCCGTGGTCGGCGGCCCAGCGCAGCTGCAGGGCGAAATCATTGAGCTCGCCGGCCGAGCTCACCTGCGGATGATTGCTCAGGACGCGCTCGAGCAGGGTCGTTCCGGAGCGGGGCATGCCGATGATGAAAATCGGCTGCGGCCCTTCGTGCACGACATCCGCCGGCTGCAGGAATTGCGGTGTGCAACGTTCGATCAGGCTGTTGAACAGGTGCCATGCGTACTGCGGGTCGTGCCGCTGGCGTGCGTACATGACGTCATTGGCGCGCACCAGGGCCTCCCACGCCTCGTCGTAGCGGCCGAGGTCCTCCAGTTCCTTGTGCAGCGCGAATTCCAGCGCCGCATGATCCTCGCTGCCCTGCTGCACGCCCTGCAACTGCAGCTTCAGATCCTGCAGGTGATTGTGCTGCGGCGTCTGCTTGCGCAGTCGCGCCAGCGCCAGCGCGGTCAGGCCGTGGGATGGCCGCAAGGCGAGGCTCTTGCCGAATTCGATCTCGCCTTCCTGCAAATGCCCGTTGAATATCAACTCCTGGCCGAGATCGAACCTGAACTCCGGGGTGTTCAGGCCTTCCGCGTCGGCGCGATTGAGCAGCGTCAGTGCCTGCGCATGATCGCCTACGACCTGTCGCAATTTCGCCGATCGCGCCAGCACGGCGGCATCGCCGGCATCCGTCAGGGCAGGGTGATCCATGCAGGTTCGTGCCACCACCGGCTCGCCAACCTGCAGCAACGCATCGGCGACGTCGGTGATCAACACGGGATCGTCCGGCAGATGCTGCGCGGCGGTCAGCGCAAGCGTCGTGGCAGCGCGCATGCGATCTTCCGCCAGTGCGACGACCATCAGGGTAAGCAGCGAAGGGATATGTGCCGGATTGCGTTGCAGCAGGGATTCGAGGGCAATGCGCGCCGCGGTCGTCTGGCCGCTGGCCAGATAACGTTGAGCGCGATCCCAGTATCTGGTTGTGGAATCAGTCATCGTCGAATGCACCGAAGCATGTTGCTGCCATCATTGGTTTCACGGTGGCGGTGAGTCAATCCCGTCGCCCGAACTGATGAGCATCATGGTGCATCGAGCGGATGCAATGCTCTCAAATTAAGCCTCGGCATGCCAGCTTGCGAACAGCGCCGGATCGGGCTTGACTCTTACGCAGCGTGAGGTTGCAGGATGTCGCCACCGCATCGGAGGGATCATGAAGTTGCTCACTGTCGGCGAAGTTTCGCGGCGCACCGGCCTGACCGTGCGCGCCCTGCACCACTACGAAACGCTGGGCCTGCTGCGGCCGGCGGCGCGCAGCGGAGCCGGCTATCGGCTGTACGGCGAGGTCGAGCTGCGTCGACTGCAGTACATCGTGTCGCTGAAGGCGCTCGGACTCTCGCTCGACGCCATCGGCACCACTCTCGACGCCGATTCGTCCTCGCTGGCGGCGGCGTTGCAGCAGCAAGTGATCCGTCTGCGGCAGATGATCGCCCATCAGCATGCGTTGCTGGCACGCCTGGAAATCCTGGCGCAGCGGCTCGCTGCCGGTGGGGTGATCGACGTCGACACTCTTCTGTCCAGCATCGAGGCAAGCACGCTCATGGAAAACTATCTCAGCAACGAACAGTGGAACACCATCAAGAAGCGCGGCGAGACGCTTGGCGCCGATCGCATCCGCGCGGTCGAGCGGGCGTGGCCGGAGGTGATCGCCGGCATGCAGGCAGCCATGCAGCTGGGCAAGGATCCGACCAGCGACGAGGTGCGCCCGCTGGCGCAGAAGTGGCGGACTCTGGTGCGCGAATTCACCGGCGGCGACGTCGGCATCCAGCGCTCGCTCAACACCATGTTCAAGCAGGAAGCGGACACCATGCAGAAGCAGACCGGCATCGATCCGGCGCTGATGGCGTACGCCTGCCAGGCGATCGCGGCGCTGCCTGCGGAAGTCTCGTGACCGGCAGGCGGATGGCGGGGCGACCGGGGGTCAGTCGTTCTTGCGTTTCCGCTTGCGATGCTCGCCCTCGGCCAGCGCCTTGAAGCGGTTCAGCGACTGCAGCCACAGCGCGTCGTGGCAGGCCTCGCTCTCGCTGCCGGCATCGGGGACGCGGCTGAACGGGATGCGCATCGGTGCGGCGTCGTGTGCCAGCGCGAGTTGCATGCTGCCGAAGTAGAGCTTGTTGCAGCCGAACTTCGCGTTGATGCGGTCGAGCACGGCGTCGATGCGGCGGGTGGCTTGCGTGGGCGCGAACAGCGAGCCGCTGCTTTGCGTGCGCGGCACCAGGCGCAGCAGGGTCACGCTGACCGAGAGCGGGGTGGCGTTGGCGGGGCCGGGCAGGAGCTGGCCGCGACGGCGCCCGCTGTCGAGCATGCCGTTGAGCAGGCGCAGCAGTTCGCGGCTGTCGTCGGTGGGGTCGAAGGCGAGGTCGCGTTCCCAGCGCAGGTCGTGTCCCACGTAACGGATGCGCACGGCCAGCGCGCCGCTGAGCATTTCCTCGCGGCGCATCCGCATGGCCGCCTTCACCAGCAGCTTCTTCAGCACCGCGCGGGCGCCATCGGGTGTGCGCAGCTCCGGACCGAGCACATGCGAGTGGCCGATCGAGCCGCGTGCGGTGGGCGCGGCGGGCAGCCAGGCGCCGCGCAGCAGGCCCCACATGCGCTCGCCCTCGATGCCGCCCCAGGCATGGCGAAGCAGATGCTTCGGCGCGGCGGTGAGCTGCGCCACGGTGGCGATGCCCGCCTCGCGCAGGCGCGCTTCCATCGACGGGCCGATGCCGCACAGGTCGCGCAGTGCCAGTCCATGCAGCGCGTGCGGCAGGTCGGCCAGCTCGATCACGGTGAGGCCGTCGGGCTTCCTCATGTCCGAGGCGGTCTTGGCCAGGAAGTCGTTCGGCGCGATGCCGATCGAGCAGCGGATCGCGCCGCCCGGTGCGGCCAGCGCCACCTCGCGCTTCACCTGCCGGGCGATTTCCTCGGCCACTTCGCGCCGGCGCTGGCGGCCGACCAGCTCGCAGGCGACCTCGTCGATCGAGCCGACGCGATCGACCGGGATGGCGCGGTCGATCGCCTCCATCAGCCGGTGGTGCCAGGCCACGTAGCGCTCCGGCCGCGCCACGCGGATCACGATGCCGGGGCAGCGCCGGCGCGCCTCGCGCACCATCGTGCCGGTACCCACGCCGAACGCCCTGGCCTCGTAGCTGGCGGCGATCAGGCTGGTGGTTTCGGCGGCCACCGGCACCACGCCCACCGGTCGTCCGCGCAGCGACGCATCCTCGTGCTGTTCCACCGAGGCGAAGTAGCTGTTGAAGTCGACGAACAGGCTGCGCAGGCTCATGGGGCGTCTCCCGGGTGAGCCGATGGTATAGCTTGCGCGTGTCTCGCCCGCGGAGACGGTGCCGGGCGTCGGCTCCATCCGGGGATCGCCATCGCGCAGCGCCTGATCGTCGTGGCGATCAGGCGATGTCGTGCGGCGCCGGCGCTGAATCAGACCAGGCTGGTGGCGATGCCGAAGCCGATCGCCATGATCGCCGCCACCGCCATGCAGGCGCTGCCGATGCGGATGCGGTGCGCGTCGACGCGCGGGGTCATCCGCCACAGCAACACGCTGCCGATCAGCATGTCCAGCACCAGCGCGCCGCGCAGCAGGCCGGAGCTGAGCAGCGCCGCGTAGGGCGGGTGCAGACGGCCTTCGAACGCGGCCACGCCGACGATCAGCAGCATGCCGGTCAGGTTCCACAGCAGGCAGGCGAGATAGACGCGGTTGAACACCACGTTGCCGCGTTCGGCCCAGCGCAGCACGGCCCACGCGATCAGGGCGCAGAACAGCGCGAAGATCGAGCTGTACAGCACCCACCAGAGCAGGGAGCTGACCAGGGTGAGCACGGTGGTCATGGGATCTGCCTGAGGCCCAGCCTGCGCAGCAGCTTGGCCATCAGCCATGCCGGGCCGACCAGCAGATAGGACAGGTCGGTCAGGAAGCTGGGGCGACGGCCCTCGAACCGGTGGCCGATGAACTGGCCGATCCACGCCGCCACGAACACCGCGGCGGCCAGTTCGAGCAGCGCCCTGGCGCCGAGGCGATCGAACAGCAGGTGGGTCAGCAATCCCAGCAGCGCAAAGACGAGCAGCAGGGCGGCCGCCAGGGGGCGCGAGAGCTTCCAGTACCAGTAGAACGCCAGCACCATCACCAGCACGGCCCAGGCGCCGGGGCGCAGGAACGCGGCCGGTACCGGAATGGTCCACAGCATCGCGATCGCGCTCCACACGATCGGCGGCACGCACAACCAGTGCAGGCGCTGGTTGACCGGGTTCCGGTGATCGTCGCTGTAGCCGTCGAGCCAGCTTTGCATGGTGCGCATGGGGCAACTCCAGATTGCGTTGGATCAGTCGAGCCGGATGCCGGCCAGTCGTTGCAGCGCCTCGGCGTATTTGGCGGCGGTGGCCGCGATCACCTCGTCCGGAATCACCGGGCCGGGCGCCCGCTTGTTCCACTCCTGCGTCTCCAGCCAGTCGCGCACGAACTGCTTGTCGTAGCTGGGCGGGCTGATGCCGGCGCGGTACTGGTCGGCAGGCCAGAAGCGCGAGGAATCCGGCGTCAGCATCTCGTCCATCACGTACAGCTTGCCTGCGGCGTCGGTGCCGAACTCGAACTTGGTGTCGGCGATGATGATGCCGCGTTCGGCCGCATAGGCGGCTGCCCACCGGTAGATCGCCAGCGTGGCGTCGCGCACCTGGCCGGCCAGCCCGCGACCGACCGCATCCACCACCGAGTCGAAGCTCACGTTCTCGTCGTGGTCGCCCACCGCGGCCTTGGTCGACGGCGTGAAGATCGGTTCGGGCAGCTGCTCGGCCTGGCGCAGGCCCGGCGGCAGGGCGATGCCGCACAGCGAACCGGTGGCCTGGTAATCCTTCCAGCCCGAGCCGATCAGGTAGCCGCGGGCGATCGCCTCGACCGGCACCGGCTTGAGCCGGCGTGCCACCACCGCGCGCTTTTCGTACAGCGCCAGATCGGTGCCGGCCGGCAAAACCTCGGTCAGCGGCACGTCGAGCAGGTGGTTCGGCACCAGGTGCGCGGTCCGCGCGAACCAGAAATTGGAGATCTGCGTGAGCATCTCGCCCTTGCCCGGAACCGGGTTGGGCAGCACCACGTCGAACGCCGACAGCCGGTCGGTGGCGACGATCAGCAGCCGATCCTCGGTCGGGCCACCATCGGGGCGCCGGCCGCGCGGCAACGCATAGACATCGCGCACCTTGCCGCGATGGATCAGTTCCAGGCCGGGCAGGTCCGATTGCAGCAAGCTGGTGGGCACGACGGCGATTCCGCGGGTGGTCGACAAACATTCATTTTAGCAGTCTGCCGGATCGTTGGCTGGCCGGGCTGAAGGCGGTCCGGCGGGCACTGCTAGAATTGGCCACCTCCGACCCCATGTGTTGCCGATGCGTATCCTATCGATCGCGGCGCTGTGCCTGGCCGCCGCCCTGCCTGCCCTTGCCCGGACCCCGCCATCGGCAGCGGCGCAACCCAGCCGGCTGGGCCTGTGCGCGGGCTGCCATGGCGTGACCGGTCATGCCAGCATGCCCGGCGTGCCGAATCTTGCCGGGCAGCCGCTCGATTACCTGCGCAACGCGCTCGGGCAATACCGCGACGGCCGCCGCGCCGTGCCGCTGATGCGCGCCGCCATCGGCCCGCTCGACGAGGCCGATCTCGATGCCCTGGCGCGCTGGTACAGCGCGCAATCGCCGCAGTCGCAGGCGCAGCCATGAGTTATTCCTACACGATGTGGTTCGCGTTTTTCGGCCTGGTCCTCGGCCGCGGGCCCGGGGCCATCACCGGCGCCATCATCGGTTTCATCTTCGACAACCTGCGCTACAGCCAGCGCAAGCGCGCCACCCCGGAAGCAGGCGGCTTCGTCGGGCCGCTGTTCACCCTGCTCGGCGCGGTGGCGAAATCCGACGGCCGCGTATCGGAGGCCGAGATCGCGGTGGCCGAGCGCTTGATGACGCGGATGGGCCTGGGCACCGAGCAGCGCAAGCAGGCCGCCGCCAGTTTCAATGTCGGCAAGCAGCCCGAGTTCGACGTTACCCGCACCATCAACGAGCTGCGCAATTGGGTCGGCGTGCGCCGCGACCACGCCTTTCCGGTGCTGGACGTGGTGATCGAAACCGTCCTGGCCGAAGGCAACCCGGCGCCGGAAAAGATGGCCATTCTGCGCCATCTCGCGTTTGCGCTGCGGGTCAGCGACATGGAGCTGATGGCGCTGATGGCGATGAAGGGCTTCGTGTGGAACGCCGGCACGGGTGGCCAGCGGGGCCATGGTCACGCTCGCGGCTGGAGCGGTACCGGCGGCTATGTGCCGCCGCAGCGTGCGGCGCAGGGGCCGGACCCCTATGCCGTGCTCGGCATCGACCGCAACGCCGACGAGCGTGCGATCAAGCGCGCCTATCGCAAGCTGATTTCCGAACATCACCCCGATCGCCTGGGCGACCTGCCCGAAGACATGCGCAAGCGCGCCGAGGCGCGCGCCAGCGAAATCAACGCCGCCTACGACCGCGTCAAGGAAATGCGCGGATTCAAGTAGGAGCCCGCCAGCGGGCTCCGGCAATCCTGCAACTCGAACAAGAGCATCGCCAGCCAGCGGGCTCCTACAATTAGGCGTAATCGGCCTTCCGGTATCTGCCATGAGCAAGCAATCTCCCGTCATCGCCCCGTCCATCCTCGCCGCCGATTTCGCGCGGCTGGGCGACGACACGGCCGCCGCGCTGGCCGCCGGCGCCCACTGGGTGCATTTCGACGTGATGGACAACCACTACGTGCCGAACCTCACGATGGGTCCGATGGTGCTGAAGTCGCTGCGCGACTACGGCATCGCCGCGCCGGTCGACGTGCATCTGATGGTCAAGCCGGTCGACCGCATCGTGCCGGATTTCGTCAGGGCCGGCGCCAGCCTGATCAGTTTCCATCCGGAGGCCAGCGAACACATCGACCGCACGCTCGGCCTGATCAAGGAGTCGGGCTGCCAGGCCGGACTGGTGTTCAACCCGGCCACGCCGCTGGATTACCTGGACTACGTGCTGGACAAGCTCGACCTGATCCTGATCATGTCGGTCAACCCCGGTTTCGGCGGGCAGAAGTTCATCCCCGGCGCGCTGGAAAAACTGCGCCGGGCGCGGCGGCTGATCGACGACAGCGGCCGGGCGATCCGGCTGGAGGTCGATGGCGGCGTCACCGCGGACAACATCGGCGCGATTGCCGCTGCCGGTGCCGACACCTTCGTCGCCGGCTCGGCGATCTTTCACGCCGGCGATTACCGTACCGAGATCGAGGCGATGCGCCGGGCAATCGGCTGAAGCCCCCGCCCGGCCTCCCCCTGCGGGCAAGGGAGCGGCGGGGCGGTCTGGCCCGACAGGCTCCTGGCGCCGCCCCATTCGTAAAAATTGCGGCACATAAAAATCCCGGCGCCTGACAACTGCGCCGGGACAAACGTCAGTCGAAATGAAACGACGTGATGAGGAACACCTGATGATCGGCATCGCCGACACGGCCGTCGCTGGGGAGGATCGGCGGTCGCGTCGGCGGGTTCCACGGCAAATGGAACGAGCCAATCACAGTCATGGACCGGGCGGAGCCGGTTTGGTTCCCGGCGGCGGAAAATCTCCGGTCATCGCGGGTTCCCGGAAAGAGCCATCGTGCACGCGGCGCGCTCCGCCGTTCGCCCGCAGGCAGTTCGGCACCTGCGGGCGGGGCTTCGGCCCCGACATCTGCCGGCCACCCAAAAAAATCCCCCCTGTGAGGAGGGGCAAGGAACCACCATCGTGGACGGATGTGGGACGGAAAGGCTGCGGTCCGGATTGCGTGGGCGGATTACATGGGCTGCCAATCCGGGTCGGGATCGACCTGCCCCGCACCCGGCGCGCGTCCCTGCGCGCCGGGTGGACGCCTGCCTTCCACGGCATGGAAAGGATGCGGATTGGGTTTGTGCATGGCGTTCACCTCAATGCAGGCCCAGAATCAGGCCGAGCAGCAGGGCGCCCAGCGCCAGGCTGACCCGCAAGGGTTCGAAGCTGCGCAATTCGGCGTTCGGGTCATGTGCGATGGATTCGATTTTCGGCATGGTCAGGGCTCCTGCGACGTGTGACGTGCATCAAACCTCCTGCCGCGGCGCTGGCGCCGGCAGCATCGGGCCGTCTTGCCGCTGGCTTGTGGCAAAACGCGGGCAGTCGTCCTGCATGGCTTGCGCGCCGGCGGATCCCATAGCACGCTGCGGACATTCATGAATGGAGCAGGCACGCCATGGGCCGCAGTATTGCGATTGTCGAAGACGAACCGCTGATCCGCGCCAACTACGTCGAGGCGTTGAATCGTTTTGGCTATGACGCGCGCGGCTACGGTTCGCGGCAGGCGGCGTCGGTCGCGTTCGCGATGCGCCTGCCGGAACTGGTGATCATCGACATCGGCCTCGGCGACGAGCCGGAAGGCGGCTTCGACCTGTGCCGCGAGCTGCGTGCGAAATCGCCCACGCTGCCGATCATTTTCCTCACCGCGCGCGATTCGGATTTCGACGTGATCTCCGGTCTGCGCCTGGGCGCCGACGACTATCTCAGCAAGGACACCAGCCTGCATCAGCTGGCCGCGCGCATCGCCGCGCTGTTTCGCCGCATCGCCTCGCTGACGGCGCCGGCGTCCAGCGAAACGGTGATCGAACATGGCCCGCTCAAGCTCGAATCCGAGCGCATGCGGATCAGCTGGAACGACGCCGAAGTGCCGCTCACCGTCACCGAATTCTGGATGGTGCACACGCTGATCCGCTTTCCCGGCCACGTGAAAAGCCGCGACCAGCTGATGAGCGAGGCGGAGCTGGTGGTCGACGACGCCACCATCACCTCGCACATCAAGCGCATCCGCAAGAAGTTCATCGCGGTGGCGCCGGAGTTCGACGCGATCGAGACCGTGCACGGCGTCGGCTACCGGTGGAAGCCGTGAGGCGCCGTATCATCCGGATCGCGCTGGTGCTGCTGGCGCTGGTCGGCTTTTCGGTGCGGGCGGGCGATGGCCTGGGCAACACGGCGATCATCCGCGGCAAGCCTGACGGCCACATCCCCGGCTGGGCGATAGTCGCCCGTGCGCCCAAGGGGTGGACCGTGGATTGCTGCATCTACGCCGAGGCGATCGGCGTCAACGCGGTGCTGTATCGGGGCGAGTGGACCGGCAAGCCGCAGCGGGTGATGGTGCTCAACGTATGGCCGCGCAAGCTGCCCACGCTGGCGGCGGAAGTGCAGGCCGACCGCAAGCATTACCGGCAGGCCGATCCGGCCGCGAAGGTGACCGCCATCGTCGTGCACGACCCGGCCATGCGCTGCGCGGCCACGGCCTACCGGGGCACCGACCACGTCGACGACGCGGTGGTGTTCTGCGATCCGGGCAGGAGCAGCGGCATCCGCCTGAGCTGGTCGGTCAGCTTCGACGATGGCGACCCCATGCAGCCTGCGCTGCTGGACGACTTCAAGCGGGTGGTGGCGGCCTCGCGCTACATGCGCGAGGTGGCGTCACCGACAGCCACGCCGCCTGCGCGCGGCAAGTAGGTGGCCGTCGTGAGCCCGCCGCCCGCCGCCCGATGAGTCTGCGCCGGAAATTGCTGCTGGTCGCACTGTGCACGCTGGCGCTGCCGGTCGCCGGCTGGCTGTATGTGCGGCAGATGGAAACGTTGCTGCGCGAAGGCCAGGCGCAGGCGCTGCTGGCCTCGGCGCGGGCGGTGGCGCGCAGTCTGGTGGTGACCGGTGCGGTGCGTCCGCACGACGCCGGCGGCTGGTACGTGCAGCAGGCCGACAACCCGATCACGGTGGATGGCTACGGCGACGACTGGGCGCCGCTGACGCCGTGGAGCCAGTCGCTGGCGATCCCGGCGCAGCAGCACGGCAGGTTGTTGCTGGCGCAGGACAGCGGCGGGCTTTACCTGTATGCCACGGTGCCGGACACGCGTCGTACGCGCGCCGATGCCGGGGACGCCGACGCGCTGGCGGCCGATCATCTGATCCTGGCACTGGGCAATGCGAACGGGCAGCGTCGTTACCTGCTGGCCAGCGCCGCGCCCGGCCAGTCCATCGCCAAACCGCTCGATCCGCCGGTCGCCGGCCTGCCCGACCAGCTGGCAGCCCAATGGCAGGAGGATGGCAGCGGCTATCAGGTCGAGTTGCGGTTGCCGCACAATCCGCCGCCGCGCACGCTCGGCGTGGGTGCGTACGTCGCGGCGGCCGGCGGCGATCCGCTGGCCGTCGATGTGCGGCCGTTGCTGAGCTATTCGGACACGCTTTCCGGCGAACTGGCCAGGCTCGCGCCCGACCACGTGCAGGCACGCGTGCTGGCATCGCAGGGTTGGCTGCTGGCGCGCAGCGGTCGCCTGGACACGGCTCCCGGCGTCGGCGGCCAGCCGGGCTGGTTTGCTTCGCTGATCTATCGCTCGTTGCTGGCGACCCGGCTGGAGGATGCCAATCTCTGGTCGCAGGATGTGCCGCGGCTGGATACGCCGGAAATCCGCCAGGCGCGTGCCGGCCGGCCGGTCAGCGTGTGGCGCAACGGGGAGGAGCGCGGCAGTGTGGTATTGGCCGCGGCGGTGCCGATCGGCGCGGCGGGCCGGGTCGATGGCGTGCTGCTGCTGGAACAGGCCAGCCGCAGTGTGCCGCTGCTGGCCAACCGCGCGCTGTTCGGGTTGTTGCTGACCAGTTTCGGCGTGCTGCTGGTGGCCGGCGGCATCCTGCTGGCGTTTGCCACCCGGCTCAGCCTGCGGTTGGGCCGCCTGCGCAATGCGGCCGAGCGGGCGCAGCTCAACGATGGCCGTCTGGACGGCTTGTTCGCGCAGGGCCGGTTTCCGATGACCGATGCGCCGGACGAGATCGGCGACCTGGCGCGCAGCTTCGAGCGGCTGTTCGTGGTGGTCGACGGCTATACCGATTACCTGCGCACGCTGGCCTCCAAACTCTCGCACGAACTCAACACGCCGCTGGCGATCGTCAAGTCCTCGCTGGACAATCTCGAACATGCCCTGCGAGAGCCGGCCCTGCGAGAGCCGGCCCTGCGGGATCCGGCGCTGCAAGAGCCGGCGGCGCTGGCGTCCGGGGCGCAGCCTTATCTGGCGCGTGCCCGCGATGGCGTGGCACGACTGGGCACGCTGGTGCGGGCGATGAGCGAGGCCAGCCGGATGGAGCGTTCGATCGGTGCGGCCGAGCCCGAAGATGTCGATCTGCGCGACGTGGTGCGCGGCTGCGCCGACGCCTACCGCGCGTTGATCGGTACGCGCCGGCTCGACTGTGAGCTGCCCGCAGCCCCGCTGCGCATGCACTGCGCGCCTGAGCTGATCGCGCAGGCGCTGGACAAGCTGTTCGACAACGCGGTGTCGTTCGCGCCGGCCGATGGCTGGCTGCGGCTGCGCCTGCGTGCGCTGGACGGCGGCGCCGAGATCGAACTGGCCAACCAGGGGCCGCTGCTGCCGCAGGCGATGCACGGGCGCCTGTTCGACTCGCTGGTCAGCCTGCGCGACAAGGCCACTCCCGGCGACACGCCGCATCTGGGCCTGGGCCTGTATGTGGTGCGCCTGGTGGCCGAACGCCACGGCGGCGCGGCGTTGGCGCACAACCTCGACGACGGCAGTGGCGTGGCGTTCTTGCTGCGCCTGCGCAGCATGCCGCGGCAGCGCCTCTCTGCCGAGCGCCAACCCCGGTAGAAGCCCGCTCGCGGGCGATGCTCTGACAGCTTGTCGGACCGCTGGTTGGCCGGGCTGCGAATCCGTCCGTGAGGTCCACAAAAAGCATCGCCCGCGAGCGGGCTCCTGCCGGCTGCCCTACAATCTCCGGTTCCGCCCGAGCCACGGATCATCCACGTGATCACCCAAGACGAATTCGACGCGCTGGCCGCCCAGGGCCACACGCGCATCCCCCTGGTGCGCGAGGTGTTCTCCGACCTCGACACGCCGCTGTCGGTGTACCTGAAACTGGCCGACGGCCCGTACACCTTCCTGCTCGAGTCGGTCGAGGGCGGCGCCACCTGGGGCCGCTATTCGATCATCGGCCTGCCGGCGAAGCGGGTGTACCGGCTGCGCGGCCACGAGCTGGAGGTGGAGGATTCGGGCGAGGTCACCGAGCGCCGTCATCTGGACGATCCGCTGGCGGAGATCGAACTGCTGCGCCGGCAGTACGACGTGCCGCGGCTGCCGCAGCTGCCTGCGTTCAGCGGCGGCCTGGTCGGCTACTTCGGTTTCGAGACGATCGGCTACATCGAGCCGCGGCTGGCGCAGTGGGATCGCGCCGACGAGCTGGGCACGCCCGACGTGTTGCTGATGCTGGCCGAGGAAGTGGCGGTGTTCGACAACCTCAAGGGCCGCTTGTACCTGATCGTGCATGCCGACCCGTCGCAGCCGCAGGCCTACGTCGCTGCGCGACGGCGACTCGACGCGCTGGTCTATCGGTTGCGCCAGGGTGGCGCCTCGTACCCGCAACTGACCCGGTCGGTGGCGCTGGACGAAGGCGATTTCACCTCGTCGTTCACCAGGGAAGAATTCGAGGCGATGGTCGAGAAGGCCAAGGAATACATCCGCGCCGGGGACATTTTCCAGGTGGTGCCCTCGCAGCGGCTCAGCGTGGGTTTCAATGCGCGGCCGGTCGATGTGTACCGCGCGCTGCGTGCGCTGAACCCGTCGCCGTACATGTACTTCGTCGACCTCGGCGACACCCAGATCGTGGGTTCCTCGCCGGAGATCCTGGCCCGCCTGATGGATGGCAAGGTGGTGGTGCGGCCGCTCGCCGGCACCCGCAAGCGCGGTGCCACCGAAGAAGAGGACCGTGCGCTGGAAGCCGAGTTGCTGGCCGATCCCAAGGAACGCGCCGAACACGTGATGCTGATCGACCTGGGCCGCAACGACCTCGGCCGCATCAGCGAAACCGGCACGGTGGAGGTCAGCGATTCGTTCGCGATCGAGCGCTACTCGCACGTGATGCACATCGTGTCCCAGGTGCAGGGCACGCCGCGGCCCGGGCTCAGCTACATGGACGTGCTCAAGGCCACGTTCCCTGCCGGCACGCTCAGCGGCGCGCCCAAGATCCGCGCGCTGGAAATCATCCAGGAGCTGGAGCCGTACAAGCGCAACATCTATGCCGGCGCGATCGGCTGGATCGGCTGGTGGGGCGATGCGGATACCGCCATCGCCATCCGCACCGCGGTGATCCAGAACGGCCGCCTGCACGTTCAGGCCGGTGCTGGTATCGTCTACGACTCCGATCCCGCCGCCGAGTGGGAGGAGACCATGAACAAGGGGCGTGCGCTGTTCCGGGCGGTGGCGCAGGCAGCGAAGGGGCTTTGAACGTTAGCCGGATTCATTCGGGCGGGCGGATGCGGTCGACTTGGGCCGATGTCCGAACCGGGCGCGGGCCGGGCTTCCGGGTCGATGCCCATCGGGGCGGGAGCACCTAGCATAGGGGCGCACGGGCGTATTGCCGGACTTACCACCATGACAACCAATGACTCACTCCAGCGCCTGTACCGGCGCCCGCCGATGAATCGCGGGGTCGACCCCATGCGCATGAACTGGCTGTGGCGGCTGGTCTGCGAGGTGGCCGCCCTGAAGCCGGCCGACGTGATCGAGGCGCTGCATGCGGCGCACGTGCCGGTCGACCTGCAGCGCGTGCACAGCTGGATCGCCATTGAAAAGGACGATTATTTCTTCCCGCTGACACTCGCCGAGCTCGAACGCAACCTGCGTGCGCTGGCGCTGTTTCGCCGTACGCGCGATGCAGTCTCGGCCGCGCTGGAGGAAGTGGCGTCCGGTTCGCGGGAAACATCGAAGGGCTGAATCGGCGCCCGGCTGTGGCCGTCGCGGCGCGCTCGCGCCGATGCGCGCGGGAGGCCGCGCGCTTGGTATGCTCCAGTGCCGCGCCATCGGCACGCGCCCGCCGGCAACAGCAAAGGTCACTGCATGCTCCTGATGATCGACAACTACGACAGTTTCACCTTCAACCTCGTGCAGTACCTGGGCGAGCTGGGGCAGCAGGTGAAGGTGGTGCGCAACGACGCGCTGGATGTGGCCGGCATCCGTGCGCTGAAGCCCTCGCACATCATGATTTCGCCGGGGCCGGGCACGCCGGACGACGCCGGCGTGTCGCTGGACGTACTGGGCGAGTTGTCCGCCGAGATCCCGGTGTTCGGCGTGTGTCTGGGGCATCAGGCGATCGGCCAGGCGTTCGGCGGCAAGGTGGTTCGGGCGAAGCGGATCATGCACGGCAAGACTTCGCCGGTGCGCCATCGCGGGCTGGGCGTGTTCGCCGGCCTGCCCGATCCGTTCGAGGCGACGCGCTATCACTCGCTGGTGGTCGAGCAGTCGTCGCTGCCGGATTGTCTCGAGGTAACCGCCTGGACGCAGAACGCGGACGGCTCGATCGACGAGATCATGGGCCTGCGCCACAGGACGCTGCCGGTGGAGGGCGTGCAGTTCCATCCGGAGTCGATCCTGACCCAGCACGGCCACGACCTGCTGCGCAATTTCCTCGGCCTGCCGCTGAAGCTCGCCGCATGAGCGGGTCGCAGCGCAACATCACGATCACGCCGCAGGAGGCGCTGCGGCGCACGATCGAGCATCGCGAGATCTTCCACGACGAGATGGTCGCCTTGATGCGCCAGATCATGCGCGGCGAGCTGAGCCCGCTGATGACCGCGGCGATCATCACCGGCCTGCGCGTGAAGAAGGAGACGGTCGGAGAGATCACCGGCGCGGCGCGCGTGATGCGCGAACTGTCGACCAAGGTGCCGCTTTCGGGCACGGCGGCCGGCAACGAGCATCTGCTCGACATCGTCGGCACTGGCGGCGACGGCGCGTCCAGCTTCAACATCTCCACCGCTTCGATGTTCATTGCCGCCGCCGCCGGTGCGCAGGTGGCCAAGCACGGCGGGCGCAGCGTGTCGTCCCGGTCCGGCAGTGCGGACGTGCTCGAAGCGCTGGGCGCATCGATCGATCTGACGCCGGCCCAGGTGGCGCAGTGCATGGCCGAGACCGGCATCGGTTTCATGTTCGCGCCGAACCACCATCCGGCGATGAAGGTGGTGGCGCCGGTGCGCAGGGAAATGGGCGTGCGCACGCTGTTCAACATCCTCGGGCCGCTGACCAACCCGGCCGGTGCGCCGAACATCCTGATGGGCGTGTTCCATCCCGACCTGGTCGGCATCCAGATCCGCGTGCTGCAGGCGCTGGGCGCACGGCACGCGCTGGTGGTATGGGGGCGCGACGGCATGGATGAGATCTCGCTCGGCGCCGCCACCCTGGTCGGCGAGTTGCGTCACGGCGTGGTGCGCGAGTACGAGGTGGAGCCGGAGGATTTCGGCCTGGCCATGGCCTCCAGTCGCAACCTCCGGGTCGAGAATGTCGGCGAATCGAAGGCGATGTTGCTGGACGTTTTGCAGGGGCATCGCGGCGTACCGCACGACATCGTCTGCCTGAACGCCGGTGCGGCGCTGTATGCGGCCGATGTGGCCGAATCCATCGACGAAGGTATCGTACGGGCGCGGGCAGTGATTGCCAGCGGCGCTGCGCGTGCGAAAATGCAGGCGTTTGTGGCGACGACCCGACGCCTTGCCGGCCAGCTGTAGGAGCGCACCTCGTGCGCGAAAGCGGCGCGCACGGCGCGTGAAAATTGCCTCTTGCGCGCGAAAACCTGCAGACTAGGAGCCTATCGGGCTTTGGTGGTCGAGGCGAGAATTCGGCTGGGCGAGGACAGATTTTCGACGATTTGCGGGTCCTATAGTGGTTCTATGGACCCGCAAATCGGCGGAAATATGGACCGCGCAGACGGATTCGCAGACCGGCCAACCAAAGTCCGACAGGCTTCTAGGTACACCGTCGGTTCCATCGCGCACAAGGTGCGCTCCTACAGCAACAGCGAGATGCCATGACCGACATTCTCAATCGCATTCTTGCCCGCAAGGCGGAGGAGATTGCCGAGCGCCAGGCGAAGCTGCCTCTGGCGGAGTTGTCCGCGCGCATCGCGGAACTGCCGGATACCCGCGGTTTCGCCGCCGCGATCGAGGCGAAGATCGCGGCCGGCCTGCCGGCGGTGATTGCCGAGGTGAAGAAGGCCAGCCCGAGCAAGGGCGTGATCCGCGAAAATTTCGATCCGGCCGCGATCGCGCGCAGTTACGAGGCGGCGGGGGCAGCCTGTCTGTCGGTGCTGACCGACAACGATTTTTTCCAGGGCAGCGAGAGTTTCCTGCAGCAGGCCCGTGCGGCGTGTTCGCTGCCGGTGTTGCGCAAGGATTTCATCGTCGATCCGTATCAGGTCTACGAGGCGCGTGCGATCGGAGCGGACTGCATCCTGCTGATAGTCGCCGCACTGGAAGACGACATGCTGATGCAGCTGTCGCTGCTGGCCGCCGAACTCGACCTGGACGTGCTGTGCGAAGTGCACGACGAGGACGAGATGGAGCGCGCGCTGGCGTTGCCGGTGCCGCTGATCGGCGTCAACAATCGCAACCTGCGCAATTTCGAGACCTCGCTGGAAACCTCGCTGGCCCTGCAGGAGCTTATCGAGTACGACCGCGTGCTGGTCGCCGAGTCGGGCATTCGTACGCCGGATGATGTCGCGCGACTGCGTGCGGGGGGTATCCAGGCGTTTCTGGTCGGCGAGGCCTTCATGCGCGTCGAGGATCCGGGCAGCGAACTGCGGCGCCTGTTCGCCCCACAGTGACCGGCATGCTGGAGCAGAACGCCGCCGGGGCGGCGAAGCCGGACACGACTGCCGCGCCAGCGGCGACCTCACGCGTCGTGTTGTTCGATTTCGATGGCGTGCTGATGCATGGCGATGCGTTTGGCTTGTTCATGCGCGAGCGCTATGCCCGTTCGCCGTGGCGCGGGTTGCTGGCCTTCGTCTGCCTGCCGCTGCTGCTGGTGCAGCGGCCGTTCTCGCGCCGCATGCCAGTGCACACGCTGGTGCGCATCGCGCTGCTGGGGATGGGCAGCAGGCGCTACCGGATGGCGGCATGCGATTTTGCCGCTTTTCTGGCCCGCCGGCCGCGCCAGTTCTGTCGCGACGGTCTGTTGGCACTGCGCCGTCATCAGGCTGCCGGCGACCGGGTGCTCGTGGTGACCGGCTGTGAACAGATACTGGTGAACGGCATCCTCCGGCAACTGGGGTTGACCGGTCTGGAAGTACTTGCCTCGCAGCTGCGACCGGGGTGGCTCGGCATGCGGCCGCATTGGCACAACGTGGGTGCGCGCAAGGTCCTGCGGCTGGCTCGGCACGGCCTGACAGCCTGGCAGGTGGCCTACAGCGATTCGTTGCAGGACGTTCCCATGTTGAAACACGCCTCGGAGGCGGTGCTGGTCAACGGCACGCCGACGCTGTGCAAGAAAGTCGAGAAGGTGCTGGGCCGGGCGATCACTCGCGTCGAGTGGTTCTGACGCGCATGCCACATCCGCCTGCAGGAGCCCGCTGGCAGGCGATGCTCTCGTGCCGGCGCGGCGGGAGCGTCGCCCGCTAGCGGGTCCCGAGCACCACGATCGTCTTGCCGGAGACGTTGATCATGCCCTGCTCTTCCAGCTGCTTGAGCACGCGGCCGACCATCTCGCGCGAACAGCCGACGATGCGGCTTATTTCCTGTCGCGAGATGCGGATCTGGGTGCCGTCCGGATGGGTCATCGAATCGGGCTCCTGGCACAGATCCAGCAGCGTGCGCGAAATGCGGTTGGTGACATCCATGAACGCCATCCGGCTTACCTGGCGCGAGGTGCGCAGCAGGCGGTTGGTGAGCTGGGCGCCGATCGCGAACAGGATCTTCGGGCATTCCTCGCGCAGCGGGCCTTCCATCAGCTGGAACAGCCGTTCGTAGCTGATCTCGGCCATTTCACACGGGGTGCGGGTGCGTACCATCGATTCGCGTTGCGCCTGCTCCACGAACAGGCCCATCTCGCCGATGAACTGGCCGCGGCTGATGTAGGCGAGGATCAGCTCCCGCCCCTGTTCGTCCTCGGTGGCCACGGCCAGCGAGCCTTCGATCACGTAATACAGCGTATTGGCCGGGTCGCCGGGGCGGATGATCGCGGTCTTGCCCGGGTAGCGGCGGCGGTGGCACAGCGCGAGAAAGCGTTCCATCGATGCCGGGTCGGGGGCGAAGTTGAGCGGCGCCTGGGAGCGTTCGAAGGCCTGCTGCAGCTGGTATTTGAGAGGTTGCGCCACGGTAGCTCCTCGAAGCTGGATGTTTTGACCCGCGATCATCGCGACCGATTCGTATATATACATCAGACCATGCTGCGCGCATAACACCACGGCCACAGGGAGGGGGTACGGGTTCAATTTTCGGTTTTTTTGCCGCATACTTGGCGGTCTTTCGGCAGCGGTGAAGTTGTCGCATGCCAGTCACAAGGGTCGCGGAAGGTTGCTGCCTGCGCGCCATACCATCCAGCGGGGACCCTTGTCGCTAACCCGCCTCTACTGCCGGCCGGGACCGGCCATGGAGAGACGCCGTGGTGAAACCGCTTCCCCGTCTGCGCCTGCAGGGGTTCAACAACCTGACCAAGGCGCTGAGCTTCAATATCTACGACATCTGCTATGCGGTGTCCGAGGAGCAGCGCCAGCGCTACATCGAGTACATCGACGAGCAATACGATGCCGACCGCCTGACCCAGATCCTCACCGACGTGGCCGAGATCATCGGCGCGAACATCCTCAACATCGCGCGTCAGGACTACAACCCGCAGGGCGCCTCGGTCACGATGCTGATTTCCGAGGAGCCGGTGCTGGAGAAGCTCGGCCGCGACACCATTTCCGGTGCCGTGGTGGCGCACATGGACAAGAGCCACATCACCGTCCACACCTACCCGGAAACGCATCCGCACAACGGCATCGCCACGTTCCGCGCGGACATCGACGTGGCCACCTGCGGCGTGATCTCGCCGCTGAAGGCGTTGAACTACCTGATCGACAGTTTCGAGTCGGACATCGTGGTGTGCGATTACCGGGTGCGCGGCTTCACCCGCGACGTGAAGGGCAAGAAGCACTTCATCGACCACAAGATCAACTCGGTGCAGGACTACCTGGCCCGGCACATCCGCCAGAAGTACGAGATGTTCGACGTCAACGTGTACCAGGAAAACATGTTCCACACGAAGATGCACATCAAGGACTTCGACCTCGACACCTACCTGTTCGAGTCGCACGCCGACGACCTCTCGTTCAAGGAGCGCCAGCGCATCGAGTCGCTGCTGCGCCGCGAGATCGAGGAACTGTTCCACGGCCGCAACCTGATGTGACGAAACACCCGCCGTGAGGGGGCGCCGTATGGATCACGTGTAGTAGGAGCGCACCCTGTGCGCGAATGCCTTTTGGTGGATCCATGCAAAAGGCATTCGCGCACAGGGTGCGCTCCTACAGGCGGTAGGCCACCGTTTTCATCACCATCGAGCTGAAGTGCATCAACTTCGGCAGCGGGAACGGCAGATCGATGCCGCCGCGTTGTTGCGCCGCCTGGGCGTGGCGGATCTCGTCGGCCTGCATCACGGCCAGCACGGCGCGTGAGCGGCGGTCCTGCGGCGGCAGTTTTTCCAGGTGCTCGGCCAGATGCGCCTCCACCTGGCGCTCGGTTTCCACCACGAAACCGAGGCTGAGCGGATCGCCGGCCAGGGCGGCGGCGACCCCGATCGCGTAACTGCCCAGATACCACAGCGGATTGAGCAGGCTGGGGCGGCTGTCCAGTTGCTGCAGGCGCGCGGCGCACCAGGCCAGGTGATCGGTCTCCTCGGCGGCGGCATGCAGCAGATGCGCGCGGGTGTCGGCGTTGCGGGCCAGCGCGGCCTGACCGAAATACAGTGCCTGGGCACAGACTTCGCCGGTATGGTTGACCCGCATCAGGCCGGCGGCATGGCGACGTTCGGCGTCGTCCAGGTCCGCTTCGGCAATGTCGGCGGCGGGCGAGGGGCGGTCGGCGGGCGGCGAGCCGGCGATCGCTTCCAGGGCACGCCCGCATCCGGCCAGCAGGCGGTCGAGCGGGGTCAGCGTGCGGACATTCATGGCGTCATTTTACCTGAAGCCTGTTTCGCGAAGAGCCAAGGCCGCATATCCGTGTGCGGACTCTTCATGAATATCAGTTATGCGGAGTCCGTTTCGCGAAAAGCAAGACTGCACATCCGTGTGCGGACTCTTCAATTCAGCTTTTTTCCAGTTGTTGCGCCAGCAGGGTCAGCGGGTGCTGGTGCGTCCAGGGCAGGCCCTGTTCACCGATGCCCGCAGCCAGGTGCAGGCGGCAGCCGATATTGGACGACAAAAGCAGCTGCGGCTCCAGCGTGGCCGCTTGCCGCAGCGTGTCGTCGCGCAACTGCGCGGCGCGCGCGGGAAATTCAAGCAGATGGCTGCCGGCCGCGCCGCAGCAATGCGGCGGGCGCGGCAGCGTGGACAGCTGCAGTCCGGGCACGCGGCGCAGCAGCTGCAGCAGCGCGCCGTCGCTGTGCGCCACATTGACCTGCGTGCACGGAAGATGCACGGCGACGCGCCGCTCCAGCGGACGGAAGTGCAGTTGCCCGACATGCGTCGCCAGCAGTTCCAGCGGATCGATCACGCTCACGCCAGGCAGGGCGCGGCGCAGCGTACCGAGACAGCCGGGCGCCACCGACAGCAACTGCGTCGCGCCGCTGCCGGCCCAGGCCTGGCGCACCTGGCTGGCGGCACGTTCGGCTGCCTGTGCGGCGCCGCTGTGCAGGTCCATCGCGCCGCAACAGAACGCGGGCAGCACGCTGACGTGGAAGCCCGCCGCCTGCAGCAGGGCGACGGCCGCCTGTTGCGCCTCGGCGTCGTCGACGCTGGCCACGCAGCCGGGAAACAGCGCCAGGCGCGGCTGCCCGGCGTCCTTGCCGCGGGATCGAGCGCGCGCGGCCGGTGCCGTGGTGGGCATGATGCGCAGGGCGGCACGCCATGCCGAGTGCGTGGGCAGCTGCCGCGCCAGCCAGGCTTGCCAGCGGGGCAGCGCGAACCAGCGGCCGATCCGCCGCAGCGTGCGCAGCCATGCGGGTCGCTTGACCAGGCTCAGCAACAGCCGCGGACGTCGTGGCGGCGGCCCCAGCAGGGAGCGGGTTTCGATCAGCAGTGCGTCATACTGGACATGGGCCGGGCATGCCGTTTCGCAATTCAGGCAGCCCAGGCAATGATCCAGGCGTTCACGCAGCTGCGCCGTGGGATCGGCCTGTCCACGCGCCAGCGCAGCGGCGATGGCGATGCGCCCGCGCGGCGATTCCGCCTCGTTGCGATTCAGCGCATAGGTCGGGCAAACCGGCAGGCACAGCCCGCATTGCACGCATTGGCCGGCCCATTCGACGATCCGGCCGACGGCAGCGTGTTCGGAGGACTTTTCAAGCAGCATGCCCATCATGCTATCATTGCCAACTCACAACCCGCCGGTCGGTGGGCTTGCGCCAAGGGGGCGGCTCCGCTATCATTTCGCGCCCTTGATTCACCGATGATGCGAACCGCCAGACGGCGGCAGAACAGGTATTCTGAATGAAAACGTTTAGCGCCAATGCAGACAACGTCAAGCGCGACTGGTTCGTGGTCGATGCCACGGACAAGACGCTCGGCCGTCTGTCGACCGAGATCGCCCATCGTCTGCGCGGCAAGCACAAGCCGGAATACACCCCGCATTGCGACACCGGCGATTATATCGTGGTGATCAACGCGAAGAACGTCCATGTTACCGGCGCCAAGCTGGACGACAAGAAATACCACCGCGTCACCGGCTACGTCGGCAACCTGAAGACCACCAGTCTGAAGGACATGCTGGCAACCTCTCCGGAGCGCGTGATCGAGATCGCCGTCAAGGGCATGCTGCCGAAAAATTCGCTGGGCCGGGAGATGTACCGCAAGCTCAAGGTCTATGGCGGTGCCGAGCATCCGCATGTCGCACAGCAGCCGCAGGCGCTGGAAATTTGATGCGCAGCCCCAAGCGGGCGACAGCAGCCATCTCCGGCTGCACTTTCCAATAAATCAGGCAACTTCATGGCAATTCAACAAAATTATGGCACCGGCCGCCGCAAGACCTCCGCCGCGCGCGTGTTCCTGCGCAAGGGCAAGGGTGACATTGTGGTGAACGGCAAGTCGCTCGAACAGTTCTTCGGTCGCGAAACCTCGTGCATGATCGTGCGCCAGCCGCTCGAATTGACCGATAACACTGCCAAGTTCGACATCACGGTCACGGTTGCCGGCGGCGGCATCACCGGCCAGGCCGGTGCGATTCGCCTGGGGATCGCCCGCGCGCTGATCGAGTACGACGAAACCCTGAAATCGCCGTTGCGCAAGGCCGGTTTCGTGACCCGCGATGCCCGTGAAGTCGAGCGCAAGAAGGTTGGCCTGCACAAGGCACGCCGCGCGACACAGTTCTCGAAGCGCTGATTCCTCACGGGATACGCGCCTGCAGGATCGGTGCTCAAAGGTCAGAGTGCGCCGGTCCGGGTTTTTGGGAGATCGTCTAATGGTAGGACGACAGCCTCTGACGCTGTCTATCTAGGTTCGAATCCTAGTCTCCCAGCCAAAATGAAAGGCCCGCCCTTCGTGGCGGGCTTTTCATTTTGGCTGGGGGCATCGGACGAACGCGTCCTGTTCCGGCGCTTTTCGCGATGAGCGATGCGAACGAGGCTGAGGATGCCATCGGCAGGGGGCTTCGCCGGTCGTGCCATCGGCTCGAGAGCCAATGCGACATGCTGTTCGATAATTGTGGTTGCATGGGTCGGGTGTTAGGCTTGCGGCCTACGATGCGCCAAGCGCTCTTGGCGTTGCCTGGAAACAAAACGACATGCCTTGTCTCACGCGACAGGGCTTGAGGGGTGATAAATGTTTGGCCTAGACAGCATCTGGCATTGGCTGATTGTCCTTGTCATCGTGGTATTGCTCTTTGGCACGGCCAAATTGCGCAACGCCGGCAACGATCTTGGCGCAGCGATCCGCAATTTCAAGAAGGGCATGAGCCAGGGCGACGAGGATGAGGCCGCAAAGGCCAAGACCCTCCACGAGTTGAAGGCTGATCCGCCTGACGATGCCTCCGCCCAGGCCAAGAGCGAGCAGGCCAAGAGCGAGCAGCGCGACCGCGCTTCATAAACATCCATGTTCGGTATCGACTTCAACGAGCTGCTGCTGATTGCGGTGGTGGCCTTGGTCGTGCTCGGTCCGGAGCGGTTGCCCGGCGTGGCACGTACTGCGGGCACCTTGGTCCGTCGCGCCCGCAATGCCTGGGCGAGTGTGAAAGCCGAGGTGCAGGATCAGATCGAAATGGAGTCGCTGAAAAGCGAGATCGGTAATGTCACCAAGGATATGCGCGCTGCGGTGACGCCGTTGGCGGAGCAGGCGCGTGATGCGATGGAAGATCTGCGGACTTCGGGGACCGCGGCCCTGCGCGAGGCACGTGACATCGTCGATCCGGCCGGACCTGCGCGTGCAGAGCCTGCCACGCCGGTTCCGTCGGTCGAGCAGAAGAGCGCCGCACCCGGAAAACCGGCGACAGCCGATGCGGAGGGGCTGCATGAAGCGCAAACGGCGCTGGCCGACTCCCTGCGCGAACTGGCCGGTGCCGCAGAGCGCGCAGGGTCGGCACCGGCCAGTACCAGTGAAGAATTGCGTCTGGCGGCGAGCGCGGTGCGCGCCGCTGCACGGCGCCTTGATGAAGTCATCAGCGCCGCCGCAGGCGTCGTCGGGGAATCGTGATGGACGAGAGCACTACTCCCGGCAGCGAGGGCGAGATGGGTCTGATGGGCCATCTGCTGGAACTGCGCACGCGTCTGCTCAAGGCCATCCTCAGCGTGCTGCTGCTGCTGGTCGCGCTGCTGCCGTTTGCCCAACGCCTGTACGGCTGGCTGGCGAAGCCGCTGCTCGCACGCCTGCCCAAGGGCGGGCACATGATTGCGATCGAGGTCACCAGCCCTTTTCTCACGCCAATCAAGCTGGCTTTCGTCACCGCCCTGTTTCTGGCCATGCCGGCGGTGCTCTACCAGCTGTGGGCTTTCGTCAGTCCGGGCCTGTATCGGCACGAGAAGCGATTGGCCGTGCCGCTGCTGATTTCCTCCGTGCTGCTGTTCTACCTTGGCTGCGCCTTCGCGTATTTCCTGGTGCTGCCGGCGGCGTTTCACTTTCTGGCCCTGGTCACCCCGGCCAGCACGGAAATGATGACCGATATCGGCAAGTACCTCGACTTCGTCCTGACGATGTTCTTCGCCTTCGGCCTGTGTTTCGAAGTGCCGGTGGCGGTGGTGCTGCTGGCCGCGTTCGGCGTGGTCACGCCGCAGAAGCTGCGCCAGAGCCGCCGTTACGTCATCGTCGGTGCCTTCGTCATCGCCGCGGTGCTGTCGCCACCGGACGTGCTGTCGCAGTTCATGCTGGCGGTGCCGATCATCGTGCTTTATGAACTGGGCGTGTTCGCTGCGGGCATGCTGGCCCGCTCCAGGGCCTGATTCGCGCAGCAGGTGCGGCGTGGTCAGGCCATCTCGCGATCGCCGATCAGCACCACGTCGGCCGGACGGCGGGCGAACAGGCCGACCGTGACGATGCCGGGCAGCTGGTTCAGCTCGCTTTCCAGGCCGGTCGGGTC
The DNA here is from genome assembly GCA_028871555.1 of Lysobacteraceae bacterium. Taxonomy (GTDB): domain Bacteria; phylum Pseudomonadota; class Gammaproteobacteria; order Xanthomonadales; family Rhodanobacteraceae; genus Rhodanobacter. Next base: position 20,700 of record JAGWNA010000015.1, on the reverse strand, counting down.
GAGGATCTGCCAACCGTGCACGTCGATGATCCAGTTGCCGTTGTCGGTGACCACGCCATCGCGCCACACCGGTTGCCCGCCGCGTTTGATGATCTCGCGGCCGATCAGGCTGCGTGCCATCGGGATCACCTCGATCGGCACGGGGAACTTGCCCAGCAGATCGACCCGCTTGCTGGAGTCGATGATGCAGACGAATTTCGCGCTCGCCGCGGCGACGATCTTTTCGCGGGTCAATGCCGCGCCGCCGCCCTTGATCAGCCGCTTGTGCGGGTCGCATTCGTCGGCGCCATCGATGTAGATCGACAGCGGCCCGAAGGCGTTGAGGTCGAGTACCTCGATGCCGTGTTTCTTCAGCTGCGCGGTGGATTGTTCGGAACTCGACACCACGCCCTGGATACGATTCTTCAGATCGGCCAGCGCGTCGATGAAGAACGCCACGGTGGAGCCGGTGCCGACGCCGACAATGGCACCGTCCTCGACATAGCGGATCGCGGCCTCACCGGCCAGGCGTTTTTCGTTGGCGTTGCTCATGGGGTCACCCGGGGCGGAAAGAACGCCATGATCGTCGATTTGCGCAGCCATCGCACGAGCGCATCGGCAACGCCGTGCGCAGCAAGCCAGCCATCGTTGCCGGACACCGTACCCGGCAGGTGCTCGTGGCGTGTTCCGGGGATGTACGGTATGCTGCCGTACAAGTGAGGATCAAGCATGACCGCAACCGCCGATCGCCTCGACCTGCGCCTCAGCGCCGAGGACAAAACCCGCATTCGTCGCGCCGCTGCCCTGCATGGCATTCCGGTGGCTGCCTTCGTGCGCGAGGCTGCCCTGCGCGAAGCGGAAACAGTCATTGCCCACCCGCCAAAGGCGCGGTCGGGTAGCCTGTCCGCCCGTCTGCGTGGCCGCGCCACCGTGCGCCTGGGCACCGACGAAATCATGCGGCTCACCCGCGGCTGATGAGCCGCGGTGCTGGTGGATGCCAACGTCCTGCTGGACGTGCTGACCGACGATCCGCAGTGGTACGGTTGGTCGGCCGCACAGCTGGATGCTTGCGCCGCCCGCGGCCAGCTGTGCATCAATCCCATCGTCTATGCCGAGGTCTCGGTCGGTTTCGAACGCATCGAGCAACTGGACGAGGCGCTGCCGCCCGATGTCTTCACCCGCCTGGGTCTGCCGTGGGAAGCGGGCTTCCTCGACGGCAAGGCCTTCCTGCAATACCGCCGCGCCAAGGGCCGCCGCAATTCTCCGTTGCCGGACTTCTACATCGGCGCGCATGCTGCCATCGAGGGCATGGTGCTGTGATGCCAGGCGCTACCGCACTTACTACCCGAAGCTGGAACTCATCAGCGCATGACGCGGCATTCCTGCCGCAACCCCGATCAACAGGATTGACCCCGTGAACGATCTGCAGAAAGCCCAAACCCGGTTTTCGGATTGATCGGCATTGCCTGAAATCCGAGCAAGGCGACGGACTGGACTTCAGTCGGCGAGTCAAGGCTGCGCCCAAGCGCTCATTCCAGCGTCAGGATGTACTTCCAGTGGGCCGCACCCACCGGCATCACCGACAGCCGGTTGCCCTTGCGCAGCAGCGGCATGGCGAGCAGGGCGTCGTGGCCCTTGAGTTCGTCCAGGCTGATCGTCCGCTTGAGTTTTCTGACGAACTTCACGTCGACCAGCATCCAGCGCGGGTTGTCGCGCGAGCTGTCCGGATCGAAGTACTTGCTCTGCGGGTCGAACTGGCTGGGGTCGGGATAGGCGCCGGTGGCCACCTCGGCGATGCCGACGATGCCGGGCACGGCGCAGTTGGAGTGGTAGAAGAAGATGCGATCACCCGGATGCATGCCATCGCGCATGAAGTTGCGTGCCTGGTAATTGCGCACGCCGTCCCAGGGTTCGCGGCGTTTGCGCTTCAGATCGTCGATCGAGAATGCCTCCGGCTCCGACTTCATCAGCCAGTAGTTGATGGCGCCGCAGCGGTTGGGATCGGAGTTCATGGGTTTGACTGGCTGTCCTGTCTGGTGGCGTGGCAGTCGATAAGTTCGCGCTCGGTGGCGATGAAGTCGAGCGCAACGTCCCAGGTTTCCGCCTCGATCCGCGGCAATTCCTGAAAGGCATAGCCGACGCCGACCAGCAGCGGCTCGGTGGGTCGCACCTGGTTCTTCAGGAAGGCGAAGCTGCGATCGTAGTAGCCGCCGCCGTAACCGAGCCGCTGTCCGCGGCGGTCGAACCCGAGCAGCGGCAGGAAAACCAGATCGAGCTGGAATGGTTCGAACAGTTCGCGTGGAGCGACCGGTTCGGGGATGCCGTAGCGGTTCGGCTGCACCTCTTCGCCGGATTGCCACGGGGCGAAACGCAGGCGCTTGCCGGGGCCGATCACCGGCAGCAGAAACTGCTGGCCGCGTGCCGCCAGTGGCTGGATCGCCAGGTTCAGGGGCAGCTCGCCATCGCTGGCCCAGTAGCCGGCGACCCTGTTGTCGGCGAGGTATTCCGGCAACTGCTCGAGACTGCGCCGCAGACCCTGTGCCGCCATCATGCGTTCGGGCGGACTGAGTGCGCGGCGGCGTTCGGCCAGGTTCCGGCGAAGTTCGCGGCGTCGGGCGGTGGCGTCCACGTGTCGCGTATCTCCAGTCGAAGGCCCGCACGACGGACGGCGTTGCGGGCACCGGATTGCGTTCCATGGTGCAGGGCGACGGCCGGGCGGGGAAATAGGTGGCGTAAACCGCGATGCCGCTGCCCACCAAACGACCTTGATCCAAGATGGATCAGGTGGGAGAGCTACATGGCCTCGAGGCTTTCCGCACGTGGCGGACATGCACAACAGCCGATGTGAAGCCGACCCGGGGCCGTATTTAGGAACAAGGCAAATGTAAGAGTGTGCTGGCGCACATCGCAGTAAACGCCGGGTTTGATTTTAGGCGCTTGCCGCGAAATGTGCCACCGCCCGAGGAATCCGGATGACCGGGTTCCTGGCGCCGGCAGCGAGCAGGCCCGGGATGAGCCAGCAGTGGGATTCCGGCGTTTGGGACGGCGGTAAGCCGTGCTGTGGATCATGGCGCAGATCAGCGTCTGGCCGGATCGTTTTCCAGTGCGGCATCCAGTTTGCGCCGCAGCATGGCAAGACTGTCGCCGAGACGTTGCTCCTGGCCATCGTGCCGCTTGCGCAGGGCAAGAAACTCGTGGGTGATGCTGATCGCGGTCAACACGGCGAGGCGCTCGAAGCTGGGCGCCCTGGCGTTCGCGCGCAGTTCGCGCATCTTGCGGTCGAGGAAGCTGGCTGCCTCGATCAGGCCTTCGCGCTCTTCCGGTGCGCAGGCAATCAGGAATTCGCGGTCGATCAGACGCAGGGCGACAGGTTCGGCAGGTTGCGCCGGCACAGACGGGTTGTTCATGGCTCAGCCATTGCTCTCGAGCGATTTCAGTCGCTGGATCATCGCTTCGACCCGGCTGCGCGCCTGCTCGTTGCGCGCCATCAGACCCGCACGTTCACCGGCCAGTTGCTCCTGGCTCAGGCGCAGACTGCGGTTTTCCTCGTTGAGCCGGCGCACGGTTTCGAGCAGACGATCGAGCTGCTGGCCCAGCGCGGCCAGTTCCAGATGGACATGATTGGATGGAAGCTCGTCAGGCGTGCTCATGCGCGAAACTATAGCAGGACGCAGGCACAAGTCAGCGACGCCGTCGACAGGAACCGATGGCCGGCGCGGGTGCATTAAACTTGGGCCAGTTATCTTGAGGAGCGCCGCCATGAAGGCTGCCGGGACAATCGGCCATGACGACATCGACGCGCTGATCGTGCGCTTGCAACTGGGCATCGAGGCCAGTGATCTGCACGGTTCGGTGTGCGGTTATCTGGCCGGCGGCGGTTCTTTGCGGGATGTTCCGGTGCTGGCGGCACTGCAACTGGATGGCGAGGCGGTCAGCCCGGCACCGGATGACCGGATCCTGCTCGAGTGTCTGGTCAGGCAGTGCGAAACCGAACTGGCCGACCCCGAACTGGGCTTTGAGCCGTTGCTGCCCGAAGACGACCGCCCGCTGGCCGAGCGGGCCGAGGCGACGGTCGACTGGTGCCGCGGCTTTCTGGGCGGTTTCGGCCTTGCCGGTGCCACGGCGCATGCGCAGTTGTCGGACGAAGCCCGGGAAATCCTGCGCGACCTGGGCATGATCGCCGGCTCGTCATTCGATTTCGGCGATGAGGAAGAAGACGAGGATGCGTTGATCGAAGTGCAGGAGTTCGTGCGCATGGGTGCGATGCTGCTGCACACCGAATGCGCCGCGCACGGCCAGCCCGCCAGTGGTGCCCGGCATTGATGCCTGCCGCATCAGGGCTGACCGCATCGGCGATCGCACCGGAGGAATTCGCGCGCCGTCGCCGCCAACTGATGCAGATGGCCGGCGAGGATGCGGTGTTGCTGGTAGCCGCCGCGCCAGAACGCATGCGCAATGCCGATGCGGCATGGCCGTACCGGCAGGATTCGGACTTCCACTATCTGGGCGGCTTCCCCGAACCCGATGCGGTGCTGGCGCTGCTTCCCGGACGGCGGCATGGCGAGACCGTCCTGTTTTGCCGCGAACGCGATCCCGCCCGTGAACGCTGGCACGGCCGATCCATCGGCACCGAGCGGGCGGTTGCCGAATACGGCATGGATGACGCGTTCCCGATCGAGGATATCGACGACATCCTGCCCGGGATGGTCGAAGGTCGCAGCAGGGTCTATTGCCATTTCGGCCGCGAGCCGGAGTTCGATGCGCGCCTGCTCGGCTGGATGCGCCGCCTGCGCCAGTTGCGCGGTGGCGGCGTGGTGCCGAAGGAATTCGTTGCGCTCGGCTATCTGCTGCATGACTTGCGCCTGTACAAGTCGCGTGCCGAGCTGAAGCTGATGCGTTCGTCCGCCGCGATTGCGGCCGAGGCGCAGCTGGCGGCGCTGCAGGTCGTCGCGCCGGGCCGTCACGAGTACGAGGTCGAGGCCGAATTGCTGCGGGTCATGCGCAGCCGCAGCGCGGTGCCGGCATTTGCGCCGATCGTGGCCGGCGGCGCCAATGCCTGCGTGATGCATTACCAGGCCAATCGGGCATTGCTGCGAGACGGCGAACTGTTGCTGATCGACGCCGGTGCCGAAGTGGACTGCTATGCATCCGATATCAGCCGCACGTACCCGATCGGGGGCCGCTACAGCCGCGAGCAGCGTGCACTCTACGAGGTGGTGCTGACCGCGCAGCGTGCGGCGATCGACGAAGTGTGCCCCGGCCGGCCGTTCAGCGCGGCACACGCGGCGGCGGTGCAGGTACTCAGCGAAGGCTTGTGCGCACTGGGCCTGCTCAAGGGGAATGCCGATGCGGCAGTCGCCGAGGGCAGCTATCAGCGCTTTTTCCCGGCCAAGACCGGTCACTGGCTGGGCATGGATGTGCACGACGTCGGCGACTATCGCATCGCCGGCGAATCGCGTCTGCTGGAGCCGGACATGGTGCTCACGGTGGAGCCGGGCCTGTATGTGGCGCCGGACGATCGCTCGGTGGCCGAGCGCTGGCGCGGCATCGGCATCCGCATCGAGGACGATGTGCTGGTGACCCGCGATGGCAACGAGGTGCTCACCGCGGCCGTGCCCAAAGAGATCGACGCGATCGAGGCGCTGCTGGCCGCACGCGGTTGACCGGGCACGCGCATCGCGTGCCCGGCCTCTCAGGTCAGTTCGTCCGGCAATTCGAAATCGTCGCGCTGACGGTGTGCCTCGTCGGTGGCGTGCACTTCGTACCACATGGCGTTGAGGATGGCGAAGGCGCAGGCCAGGCCCAGCCCGAGGATCCATGAGAAGCACCACATATCGGCAAACCTGCCCATGCAGCGTTACCGCGCAGGCTCAATAGCCCGCGTGCGCCCTCAGCGCACCACCTCCAGGGTGACCCGCCCGCGCTCCCGGCTCAGAGCAAGAGCAGCGCGACTGAAGTCGCTGCCATGGTCGCTCCCACATCACGCTGCCGCGAACGCGTCCCGCGTGAGGTTCTCCGGCGCTTCCGTGGTGCAAACCACGTCGTCCTCGATGCGGATGCCGCCGAATTGGCGGAAGTGGTTCACCTTTGTCCAGTCGATCCCGGTGGCGAACGGCTGCTCGCGCAGTTCCTGCAGCAGCATGTCGATGAAGTACAGGCCCGGCTCGATCGTCACCACCATGGTCGCCTCCAGCGTGCGCGTCATGCGCAGGTAGGGGTGCCCGTCCGGGCGGGCGATCGTTCCGCCGCGTTCACTTTGCTGGAAGCCGGCCACGTCATGCACCTGCAGGCCGATCGGATGGCCCAGGCCATGCGGAAAGAATGCCGCAGTCACTCCCGATGCCACCGCGCTTTCCGCGCTCATGCGCACGATGCCATGCTCGCGCAGCACGCCAGCCAGCACGTGGTGCGCATGCACATGCAGTTCCGGGTAACTCTGCCCGGCGCGGACCTTGGCCACGAACCCCCGCTGGGCCGCGTCGACGCTGTCGATCAGCGCCTGGAATTCGCCGGCATCGGCGGCGGCGTAGGTGCGGGTGATGTCGCTGGCATAGCCGCTGGCACTGGCGCCGGCGTCGATCAACAGCGAGCGGGCCGGCTGTGGCGGGCGGCTGGTGAAGTCGGTGTAGTGCAATACCGCGCCGTGCTCGTTCAGCGCAACGATGCTGGCATACGGCAATTGCGCATCGATCTGTCCGGCCGCGGCCAGGTAGGCCTGGTGGATGCCCAGCTCGCTCTCGCCGGCGCGGAAGGCCTTCTCGGCGGCACGGTGGGCGCGCGTGCCGATGCGGCTGGCTTCGCGCATCAGCTCCAGTTCGTACGGCGTCTTGTAACTGCGGTGATAGTGCAGGCAGTCGAGTACCGCCGGCGGGTTGTTGATCTCGATGCCGGCGACGGCCGGATGCGGCTCGCCGATCATCGCGCAGCGGCCGCGCGGCAGTTGCGCCAGCGCCTCTTGCGGCGTGCGCACGATCGCGATGTCGAACGCATCCACCCAGTAGCCGCCGGGCGCGTCGGGCACCACGTGCCAGTAGTCGCGCGGCTGCAGGAATACCAGCTTCGGCTTCGCCCCGGGCGTGTGGACCAGCCAGCTGCCCGGCGCATGGGACAGCGGCAGCCAGTGCTTGAAGTGGGGGTTGACCGCAAACGGATAGTGCTGGTCATCGAGGAATTTCAGCGACGGCATGCCGGCTGCGATCGCCAGATGGTCGAAACCGCCGAGTGCGAGTGCCTTGTCGGCGCGCTCGCGCAGGGTCGACAGGTGCCGGGGATAAAGTGAGGCGAGCTGATCGTGCATGGGGTTCCTTGCAGCAAGGGCCGGTGCCGGGTGATGCGTGAACATGGCCGAGGGGAATGCAGCCGCCGCCGGCTGGCCGGTGGTTCGGATGCGCGCAGGCCTGCAATCCCGGAGCAGGGTCGAACCGGCGGGGGTACGGCCATGATGACGTGCCAGAGCCGACACTTCCAGTGGAGCGTCAGGCTTGCTCCAGCCAGCTGTCGAGCCTGGCGGCATCGGCATCGCTGATCGCCACGATCCGGTAGCCGGCCCAGATCTGCCCCGGACTGGCGGCCGGGGCATGCCATTGCTCCTGGATGCCCGCCTCGATCGGCTGCGACTGCGTCAACAGGCGGCCGGCCGTCGGCAAGGCCATGCTGACCTGATAGACGGCCTCACTGCGGGGGGCGCGCGTGCTGATCAGCAGCATGCCGGTCGTGGAAAGATTGCCCAGATGCCCGATCGGCTCATTGCGGATCACGTCGGTCACGATGGCGCTGAACGCCGTGCGCTTGCGCTGGGCGCGGCGCTGGTTGATGGTCTTGTCGGGCGGATTCATCGGCGGTCGGACTCCGGTGCGGCGGCGCGCCGGGCATCGGCATCCTGGCGCAGGCTGCGGGTCAGGCCGAGCCAGGCGCGATCGAGCAGGCTCTCGCGCTGTGGCGGCAGTTCCCGTACGCGACCTTTGGCGATGGCATGGGCCAGTTCCTGCAAGTTCATCTGCTCGCTGCGCGCGCCACGGCGATTGACGAACAGGACGTTGCCCGTTACCGGCGAGAACCAGGCCAGTTTGCGTTGCGTGCGCTGGCCACTGACCGGATCGAGAAATTCAAACCAGCTGCCGTACGGCAATTTGCGCAGGCGGTTGTGGATGCTCGCTTCCTGCGGTCCAAGCACCGGCATGCTCGCGCTGTTCTGGTGGCCGGTGCGGGCAGGCTGCGTATCACGCTCATGTTGCGCGCCAGGGCGCTGGTGCTGCTTCAGACGCCGGGCGAGCATGGTGGCGCTGGGCAGGTCGTCGCCCGGGGGCGCCGCCATCGCCGGTGGGGATGCCGGCGGGACCGCCGGGGCCGGCACCACCTTGCCGGCAGGCGGGGTCGCCGCTTCCGCAGCGCCGGCCGGCGCTTGTGCGGGCCTGCTTTGCCGGACTTCGTCGGCAGCGGTATCGGCAACGGCGTCCAGCAACCGGCGGGTTGCCTGGATGGCCTCCTCTGCCGGCATGCCGATCTGTTGCAGGCCTGCCTCCACCTCATGCCGCAGATGCTGGCGGTCGTCGATCGGCAACCGGCCAAGCAACTGGTCGGTGATCACCAGCTGTGTCTTGAATGCGTCGCTGTCCTCGCCATGGCGCAGCAAGGTCAGCGCCAGCACGTCCGACCAGGCGCGATCCATCAGCGTCCGCAGCAGGCCGCGCGGCGGCGATTGCGCGAAGCGCTCCGCCATCACTTCAGCGGCCCGGCGACGCGCCTGATCCAGCCGTTCGCGTCCGCGGGCCGCTTCCGTGTGGCGCCGTTCGGCGGCTTGCGCCTTGCGGCTGAGCAGGCTCAGGTGATGTTCGATATCGGCCAGCAGGGTGGTGTACAGACCGGCGCTGGGCGGTTCCTGGTGGGTACGGGCGACCAGCTGTTCCAGGGTGGTCGCCAGTGCCCGGTCGCTCTCGTCGTCGTTGCCGTCGAGCCAGTCGTTGGCCACTTCGGTGACCTTGTCCAGCAGCTTGCGCGCCGGATGTTCCCGCTGCTCGAAGAATTCGTGATCGGTGACCGCCAGGCGCAACACGGGCAACTGCAGATTGCCGAGCAGGGCGTGTGCATTGCCGCCCTGCTTCAATTGCTGGCCGATCTGCTCGAACAGCATGGCCACCAGTTCCACCGTGTCGCCCTGTTCGCCGCTGAGCTGGGTGCGCGGCGCGCCACTGGGCCTGTTGACGTTGAGCTGAGCCAGCAGTTCCTCGCGCAGTCGCTGGGCGCTGCGCAATTCGCGGCCGGCCCGATCGGTAACCTGGGCCAGATGCTGCTGCAACGCAGCCAGTGCGGTCTGCAACTCATCGGCACTGGCGACACGTTCGACCGGCGATTCGCCTGCCGTGCCATGGCCACCGCGTCGCTGCGCCAGCAGGTTGCGCAGGGATTCAAGTACCTCGATGGAGCTGCCCTGCGGGGCCGCGGTGCCGTCTGCAGTGCGCGGTGGTTCAGTTGCCGCTGCGGCCGCCTCGGCTTCGGCGGTACCTGTGCGTGGTGGCTGCTTGACAAGGCGCGGAATCGGGTTGCTGCGCAATTTGGGCAGGATGCCATCGGCCAGCAGTTGCGCGTTGATGCTGCCATACAGCGGCGTCAGGGTCCGGATCACCTGCTGGTCGAAGTTGCTGAACAAGAGAAGCTGGTGTTGCATCGGCAGTGCCAGTTCGCCGCCGGCCTGGTGACATGCCTTGGCCAGCGCATGCGGACCCAGTGGCAGCGCCTCGCCGTCCAGCGGCGGGCTGCCGACCAGCACGGCGAACCGGTAGCCCAGTTCGTACAAGACGCTGCTGTGCTGTGTCTCGCCGCGTGCACCAAGCCGCTCCACCGCCATGCTCAGCTCCTGCTCGACCGGGTCGAGCAGTTCCAGCGATGCCCATCCGGTCGCGCCTTCGGGACTGGTCGCATCGGCATTTGCATCGATGCCGCTGAAGGCCTTGGCAAGCTGAGCGAGGAATCGCTCCTCGAACGCGCTGCGATCCCGCAGCACGCGCTGCCGGCTGGCAAAACAGTCCTGTTGTTCCGCGTTGTCGTGCGCACGATCCGCCAGCGCAAACAGCTGCTGTGCGAAGGAGCCCAGACATCGACGCAAGGGTTCATGCAGCCCCTGCGCCATCATCGTGTAGCTGGTTTCGAGCAGATGTCGTGCGCGTGGCGGCCAGCGCCCGCTGTCGACGCCGGCGGGCGAAGGGGTTGCACGAGAATGCCGCTGTTCCTGTCCGACATCCATGAAAGAGCCTGCCTGTTCTTCCGAAGGCGCCAGTTTATGCCGATTCGGCGAAACCTGCCCGGGGGGAGCCTGTCGGACTTGAGTCGGCCGCGCAGACGGATTCTCGCCTCGACCACCAAAGTCCCCCAGGCGGCTAGTGACCGGACAGGTCGGACAGGCCCGCGGAGAAGATTTCAGGTGGGTGTTGCCAGCCAGGCTTCAAGCCGCCGGGCGTCGTCTTCGCCGATCGCGATGATGCGATAGCCGGCCCAGACCTTTCCGGCGGAGGCCGCGTGCTCGTGCCATTGCTCCTGGACACCCGCTTCGATGTACTGCGGCTGCGCGCCGTCGCTGCCCGGCAGGGGCAGGCGCAGTTGATAGATCGCCTCGCTGTTTGGCGCGGCGGGGCTGATCAGCAGCATGCCGGTGGCCGACAGGTTGCCGAGTTGGCCGAAGGGCTGTTCCGTGATGGCATCGGTGACCACAGCGGCGAAATTGACGGGTTTGCGCCGTGCCCGCCGCTGTTCGCGAGTGGACCGGTCAAGCTGGCTCATGGAGCGATCCCGGATGCAATGGAGCGGGGCGGGTGCCCCAGCTCCCGGACCAGCGCGCGCCAGGCGTGGTCAAGCATGTCCTCGTGTTCCGCCGGCAGTTCGCGTACGCGACCGCGGGCGATTTCCGTGGCCAGTTGCAACTGGCCCAGCTCCTCCGCCCGTTGGCCGCTGCGCGTGGCAAACAGGCTGTGTCCGGTCAACGGCGAGTACCACACCAGCCGGCGGCGTTTGCTGCGACCGCCGATCGGGGCGGCGAATTCGAACCAGACCCCGGCATGCAGCGCGCGCAGACGCCGATGGATGCGCAATACCTCCGCACTTGGCGCCTCCGGCACGGCAGCGGAGGGGAAACTTTCTGCCTGATCGGCGCCGTCGACCATCCGGGCGGTGTCCGGCTGGTGGCGTTCGTCCGGGGACTGGCGAGGCGAAAGCCGCGAAACCAGCGCATCGATATCCGGCGTGGCGTCGTCGACGGGTGCGTTGCGGCTCGCGCCTAGCAGCCGCTGGGCCACCTGCAAGGCATCGCCGGCTTGCATGCCGATCTGGCGCAGACCGGACTCCACTTCATGCTGCAGCTTGGCCGCATCGCCGACGGGCAGGCGACCGAGCAGTTGATCGGCGACCGTCAGCCGGGTGCCGAAGATCTCGCTGTGCTCGCCATGACGCAGCAGCGTCAGCGCCAGCACATCGGACCAGGTACGGTCGAGCAAGGCGACCAGCAGCCGTTGCGGCGATGACCTTGCGTAGCGTTCGGCCAGCAGCGCGGTGGCACGATGACGTGCCTGTTCGAGCTGTTCGAGGCCGTGCATCGCCTTGACCAGCCGGCGCTCGGCCTGCTGTGTCTTGTACTGCAGCTGCGCCACGTACTTTTCGATGTCATCCAGCAGGGCGGCATAAAGGCTGGGGCTGGGAGCTTCGCGACCGGCGCGGGCGACCAGTTGTTCCAGCCAGTCGCGCACGCTGCGGTCGGTTTCGCCGCCGTTGTCGTCGAGCCATTCGCCGGCGATTTCGACAACCTTGCCCAGCACCCTGCGGGCGGGATGCCGGGGCTGCTCGAAGAACCGGGGGTCGGCCAGTGCGACGCGCAGCATCGGCAACTGCAAGCCGTCCAGCAGCGATTGTGCGTCGCTGTCCGGCGGCAGTTGCTGCGCGATCTGCCGGAACAGTCGCGCGATCAATTCCATCGTTTCGTCCTGGGCGGCGCTCAGGATTGCACGTGGGGCATGGGCTGGGCGCGCAACGCCGAGCTGGATGAGCAGTTCCTCGCGCAGGCTGCGGTGCTGGTCCGCGGGGGTTTGCCCGGCGGGCCGGGTGAGGTGTTCATGCAGTGCGGCGAGTGCGGCCTGCAGTTCCTCGCCGGTTACGATGCTGCTGATGGCGGGAGGACCGACATCCGGCACGGCACCGGGACTGGCGGGTGGCCCGTCGGGCATGACGTCCTGGTCGCCGCGGTTCCTCGCGACGACAGGCGCCGCGGGCGGCGAAGCCGCCGGCTCTTTCGCGCGATCGCGCCGTGCCGAACTCCGGGGCACGGCGAACGGACGCAGTTCAGACAGGATGCCATCCGCGTGCAGGTGGGCATTGATCAGCTTATGCAGGGATGCCAGCCCGTCGATCAGGCTGCTCTCCAGGCTCTGCAACAGCAGCAATTCGTGCTCGCGCGGCAGCCCCAGCGTCTGGCTGGCCACGCTGAAGGCTCTTGCCATCGCCCGCGGGCCGACCGGCAGCGCATTCCCGGTCAACGGGGGCGAGGCGATCAGTGCCGCCAGTCGGTAACCCAGCTCGACTTGCGGCAACCCGCCGCGAGCTTCGCTGCGCGCGACCAGCTGATCGAGGCAGGTAATCACTTCATGCTCCAGCGGATCGAGCAGGCTCAATGTCTGCAGGGGGCCAGCGCCGGATTTCGGCACCGGCTGGCCAAGCCCGTCGAAGGCCTGGTCGATGCTGGCGATGAACTGCCGCTCGAATGCATGGCGCTCGCTTTGCAGCTTCTGGCGAGTGGCCAGGTACTGTTGCTGATCGAGATGACTGCGCGTGCGTTCGGCCTGCTGCTGCAGGCGCATCTCGAAATGATCCAGGCTGATCATCAGCGGCTCGCGCAGCCAGTTGCGGCACAGCGAACGCAATTCGCTCAGCAAACGCCGGGTTCGTGCCGGCCAGCGCGCATCGGGACGATCGGCAGGACGGGTGCCGCCAGGCTGCGTTGAACCGGATGTCTCGTCGTGCATGGCACCCTCCATCGAGTACCTCACGGCTTCAGTCTATGCCGATTTCACCGCAGCTGTCTGCCCCTGCGACACAGTGTCAGCTCAGGAAGCTGGCGATCACGTCGTTGAGGAAGCGCTGGCCCAGGGCGGTGGCCTGCAACCGCTGCGGATCGTCATGCAGCCAGCCGCGCTGACGGGCATCGGCAAGCGCCGGGGCGATGCTGGCGGCGGGCAGGCCGGTGTACGCGGCGAATTCGGCAAGCGGCACGCCATCGACCAGGCGCAAGGCGTTCAGCATGTACTCGAACGGCAGTTCGGCCGCCTCGATCACGGCATCGCCGCCGATCCGCGCCGGGCCGCCGGCAGCCTGCAGGTACGCGCGCGGGTGGCGGACCTTCCAGCGCCGGCGCACCTGGTCGACGCCGGCATGGCTCAGCTTGCCGTGCGCCCCCCCGCCGATGCCCAGGTAGTCGCCGAAGCGCCAGTAATTGAGGTTGTGCACACAGCGCCGATCGGGTCGTGCGTAGGCGGAGATTTCGTACTGGCCGTAGCCGGCCGCGGCGAGGCGCTGTTCGCAGGCTTCCTGCATGGCCCAGGCATGGTCGTCGTCGGGCAGCGGCGGTGGGTTGGCGGCGAAGGCGGTGTTCGGCTCCAGCGTCAGCTGGTAGTGCGAGACATGCGTGGGGGCGAGCGCGATGGCGCGCTCCACGTCGGCCAGCGCGCCGTCCAGCGTTTGCCCGGGCAGCGCGTACATCAGGTCGAGGTTGATGTTGCCATAGCCGGCGTCCTGCGCCGACTTCACCGCGGCCTCGGCCTCGGCCGCCGAATGGATGCGGCCGAGTCGGCGCAGCTTGTCGTCGTCGAAGCTCTGCACGCCGAACGAGAGGCGATTGACGCCGGCGGCGAGGTAGCCGTCGAAACGGCCGTGCTCGACCGTGCCGGGATTGGTTTCCAGGGTGATCTCGGCGTCTGCCGCCAGCGGCAACCGGCGGCGCACGCCATCGAGCAGGCGCGCAATCAGCTCCGGCGCGAACAGGCTCGGCGTGCCGCCGCCGAAGAAGATGCTGATGATCGGCCGACCTTCCAGCGTCGCGCCGAAATCGGCGCGGTCGGCGTCCAGGTCGGCCAGCAGGTGGTCGATGTAGGCCTCATACGGCGGCGGTTCGCTGCGCACGCCGTGCGAATTGAAATCGCAGTACGGGCACTTCTTCACGCACCACGGCATGTGCACGTACAGCGACAGCGGCGGTGCGATCAGGGACACGGCAAATGGCCGGGGTATGTGGATGTATCAGAGTAGTGCCGCATGAGGTCTCGGCAAGGCGACGGTCGTCGCCAGTTCGTGTCGCAAGTAGCTGTCAAACAACTCTTCGGTCGTCCTCGGCGGGTTCCTGAGTGATGCGTGGTGACTGCGAACGGCCATGATCACGGCCGACCGGTCGATGCCGAAGGCATGCTCGATGAAGGTGTCGGGGTGCTGTGCGGTGATTCCGTGTGGTGCCAGCGCGCAGGCAGGGAAATCCTTGAGGTTGTAGGTCGCGATCGTACCGGCATGGCCGAGGATCGCTGCAGCAAGTATGTGGCGGTCGTCGGAATCGGGCAGGTGCAACCCGTTCTCCAGATGTTCGTATCCCGTGACAAGGCAATCGGGTATCGCTTCATCCATCAGCCGTCGAGTCCGTTCCAGATCGTCGCGGGAAAGATCGGGGCGCTGGTGCAACAGTGTTCTGATCCATTCTTCGTGTATGCGTGCAGTCCGGCGCGCGCGGTACAAGCCGCTCAAGGCGATACGGAGCAAAAGATTGCGCAGGGATTCGCGATACAGCACGCAGGCATCGAACACCGCGACGAAGTTCGACATGCCTCAGTAGTCCAGGTTGAGCTTTTGCGCCTCGCCGGCCATGGCGTCCAGCGCCGCATGGCTCTGCGTCAGACGTTGCTCGCGGTACGCCATCAAGTCACGGAAGTAGATGCGTCGATGCGTGCCGACCTTGTGATGGGTCAACTCGCCACGATCGATCAAGCCGACCAGGTAGGGGCGCGAGACGTTGAGAAAATCCGCAGCCTGCTGCGTGGTGAGTTCGGCGTGGATCGGCACCAGGCTCATCGCGTTGCCCTCGGCCATGTTGGCGAGGATGTCCACCAGCATGCGCAGCGCCGCCACCGGCACCTCGATCTCCTGCTCGCCGTCGATCATGCGCAGGCGTGCGGTGGGGCCGTGGCCGATACAGGCCGCCAACAGGCGGCTGCTGGTGCGTGCCAGTTCGGATTCCTGGGGAGTGGCGGGCGGGTTGACGAGTTGTTCGTTGCGCAGGGCGGTCATGCGGGACCTCCCGTGGATGGAGGGCGAGCGTAACGTACCATCGAAATAAACGCAATAAACGAAACAAGCGAAAGCGATGGAAGATCACAGCGCCAGCACCGTGGTGGTATCGCCCGCGGCCAGCGCGTTCATGTAGCCCAGCACCAGGTCGCGGGTGCGGTAGCGGCCGCAGGCAGCCTCGTCCTGCTCGCGCACGATGGGGAAGGTGTCGAGCACATAGCCGGCCTCGTCGCGGTCGCTGGTGAAAAGCTGGCCGTGCATGCGGTCGCCCCATGTTTCCCGAAAACCGGGGCATGGTAGCGGATGCTTGCGCGAATCAGGCCTTGCCGATCGCCTCGCGCAGGCGTGCCAGTGCCTGGCCGCGATGGCTGAGCCGGTTCTTCAGGCCGGGGTCGAGTTCGGCGGCGCTCAGCGACTGGCCGTGCGGCAGGAACAGCGGGTCGTAGCCGAAGCCCCGCGTGCCGCGCGGGGCGTCGAGGATGCGGCCGTGCCAGCGGCCTTCGGCGATCAGCGGCGCCGGGTCGTCGACGCCGCGCAGCAGCACCAGCACGCAGATGAAGAACGCGTCGCGCTGGACCTCCGGCAGCCCGTGCAGCGCCTGCAGCAGGCGGGCGTTGTTGGCCGCGCTGTCGCCGTGGCCCCCGGCATAGCGGGCCGAATGCAGGCCGGGCGCGCCGCCGAGCGCGGGCACGCACAACCCGGAGTCGTCGGCCAGCGCCGGCATCGCGCTGGCCCGTGCGGCATGGCGTGCCTTGAGCAGGGCGTTCTCGACGAAGCTCAGGCCGGTTTCCTCGATATCGCCGATGCCCAGGCTCGATTGCGTGATCAGCCCGCAGCCGTTGCCGGCGAGCAGCGCGCCGAATTCGGCGAGCTTGCCGCGGTTGCTGCTGGCCAGAACGATGCGCTGCATGGCGATACGAGTCCCTTGTGAAGTTGTTGCCCTCGACCGCCCCCTTTCCCGCAGGTCGGGCGAGGGGAAGTGGTCGTCGCGCTGCTCGCGGCGGCTACTTGATTGAAGCGGCCAGGGCGGCGCGCTGCGCGGCCACCAGTTCGCCGATGCCTTTTTCGGCCAACGCCAGCATGGCGTCCATTTCCTCGCGGCGAAAGGCGTGACCTTCGGCGGTGCCCTGCACCTCGATCAGGCCGCCGCCGTCGTTCATCACCACGTTCATGTCGGTGTCGCAGTCCGAATCCTCGGCGTAGTCCAGATCGAGCACCGGTACGCCCTTGTAGATGCCCACCGAGACCGCGGCGACCGCGCCGACGATCGGGTTGCGCTTGAGGTTCTCGCGCTGCATCAGCAGGCTCACCGCATCGACCAGCGCCACGTAGGCGCCGGTGATCGCCGCGGTGCGGGTGCCGCCATCGGCCTGCAGCACGTCGCAGTCCAGCGTGATCACGCGCTCGCCCAGGGCCTGCCGGTTGACGCAGGCACGCAGGCTGCGGCCGATCAGACGCTGGATCTCCATGGTGCGGCCGCCCTGGCCGCCGCGCGCGGCTTCGCGCTGGGTACGCGTGTTGGTGGCGCGCGGCAGCATGCCGTATTCGGCGGTGACCCAGCCCTCGCCCTTGCCGCGCAGCCAGGCCGGCGCGCGATCCTCGATGCTGGCGGTGCACAGCACGCGGGTGTCGCCGAAGCTCACCAGCACCGAGCCTTCGGCATGACGGGTATAATGGCGTTCAATGCTGACGTTGCGCAGCTGGTCGCTGCCGCGGCCACTGGGGCGGGTGACGGAATTCATGCGGGTGATTCCTGGTGTCGCTTGGCGGGATTGGGCAAGACGGGACGGGAGAGTTTACCATTGCGCTCTTTTCCCCTCGTTCGGATGGCCCGCGATGATCCGCAGCATGACGGCCTATGCCAGTGCCGAAACCACCGGTCCCGCCGGCACGCTCAGTTGCGAGCTGCGCACGGTCAATCACCGTTATCTGGAACTGAGCCCGCGCCTGCCCGAGGAGTTGCGCAGTTTCGAGCCGCTGCTGCGCGAGCGCATCGCGGCTAAGCTGTCGCGCGGCAAGCTCGACCTGACCGTACGCCGCACCAGCGATGCCTGCAGCGGATCGCTGCAGGTCGACCATGCGCTGCTGTCCCGTTTGTCGGAACTGAACCTGGACCTGGCCGCGCGGTTTCCCGGCATGCAGGTGGAGTTCACCGAATTGCTGCGGTTTCCCGGCGTGCTGCAACAGAATGCGGCCGATCCCGAGTCCCGGCAGGCGGCCCTGTTCGACGTGCTCGACCGCGCGCTGGATGCGCTGGCCGCGACGCGCGAGCGCGAAGGCGAGAAGCTGGCGGATATTCTCCGCGACAAGCTCGACAGCATCGAGCGCGTGGTCGCCGATGTGCGCGGCTGGATGCCGGAAATACGCGCCGCCCTGCGCGCGCGGCTGGAAGCCCGGCTGGCCGATCTCAAGCAGCCGGTGGAGCCGGGCCGGCTGGAACAGGAACTGGTGCTGCAGATCACCCGCACCGATGTCGACGAAGAGCTCGACCGGCTCGGCACGCACATCGGCGAGACGCGCCGCGTGCTCGGCCTGGCGGAGCCGGTCGGCCGCCGGCTGGATTTCCTGATGCAGGAATTCAACCGCGAGGCGAATACGCTGGGTTCCAAATCGGTCGATGCGCGCAGCACCAATGCCGCGGTCGAGCTGAAGGTCCTGATCGAACAGATGCGCGAACAGGTGCAGAACATTGAGTAGCATAGGCATGTCACCCTGTGTCGCGCGGATTTCCTCGATGCGGGTTCAGGTGATCCTGGCCCTCACTCCGACCCTCTCCCCGCAGGGGGGAGGGAGCGAAGGAGCCGCGCATCATCATGTCGATTGAAGCGGGCACCCTGTTCATCGTCGCCGCGCCTTCGGGTGCCGGCAAGTCGAGTCTGGTCAATGCGCTGCTCGAACGCGATGGCGCGATCTCGCTGTCGGTGTCGCATACCACGCGGCCGCCGCGGCCGGGCGAGCAGTATGGGCGGCATTACTACTTTGTCGAACGCGGCGAATTCGAGCGGGAGATCGCCGAAGGCATCTTTCTCGAACATGCCCAGGTGCACGGCAACCTGTACGGCACCTCGCGCACCGGGGTGCAGGCGTTGCTGGCGCAGGGGCGCGACGTGCTGCTGGAGATCGACTGGCAGGGCGCCCGGCAGATCCGTCGCAGCAAACCCGACTGCGTGAGCGTGTTCATCCTGCCGCCGTCGCGGGCCGAGCTGGAGCGCCGCCTGCGCGGTCGCGGCTCGGACAGCGCCGAGGTGATCGAGCGCCGGCTGATCAATTCGCGCGAAGAAATTTCCCATGCCCGCGAATTCGATTTCATCCTGGTCAACGACGAATTCGAGCGTGCGCTGGACGACCTGCAGGCGATCGTGCGGGCGGTGCGCCAGCGCAGTGCGCTGCAATGGCGGCGGCACGAGGCGCTGATCGCGGAGCTGCTCGCCGCCTCGCCTGAGTGACGGCTGAGAGGTTGTGAATTTTTCAAACTCTCAGCCCGGCCATGGATGGCCGGTCGCGGATCGGTCACGCCAGTGACTGATTCGCGTGAGCGCGCCCGGGCATGTACCGGACGCGCGATAGAAGAAAACCACAGGAAGTGGTTTTCTTCACAAGCGCTGAGCGGCCTGGGAGAACCCGCATGGCCTTTCCGCAACGCTTCGGTTATTTTGGCGCTTCCCCATAGCCGTTCCTGCCCATGACCGACTCCGTTCACGCCACGCCCGACGACAGCATGCTGGTGCGAATCCGTGGACTGACCACGGTGCTCGGCGGCAAGACCATCTTCAGCGACCTGGACATGGACATCCCGCGCGGCAAGATCACCGCGATCATGGGCCCCAGCGGCACCGGCAAGACCACCCTGCTCAAGCACATCACCGGACAGATGCGGGCCGATGCGGGCCGGATCGTGGTGGACGGCCAGAACGTGGCCGAGCTGTCGCGCGAGAAGCTTTACGAGATGCGCGAGGGCATCGGCTATCTGTTCCAGAACTCGGCCCTGCTGACCGATTTCGACGTGTTCGAGAACGTGGCGTTTCCGCTGCGCCAGCATACCCAGCTGCCGGAAGTGCTGATCCGCAATCTGGTGCTGCTGAAGCTGCAGGCGGTGGGCTTGCGCGGCGCCGCGGCGCTGATGCCCAGCGAGCTGTCCGGTGGCATGGCGCGCCGCGTGGCGCTGGCGCGCGCGATCGTGTTCGATCCGATGCTGATCCTGTACGACGAGCCGTTCGTCGGGCTCGATCCGGTGGCCTTGAACCAGGTGCTGAAATTGATCCGTACGCTGAACCAGACCCTGGGCATCACCAGCGTGCTGGTGGCGCACGAACTGGCGGCGATACGCCAGATCGCCCACCACGTGTTCCTGATCGCCAACGGCAAGGTGGTGGCGCAGGGCGACCCGAAAACCATCGCCGACGACGGCTCGCCGTGGACGCGGCAGTTCTTCGGTGGCGAGGCCGACGGCCCGGTACCGTTCCAGTATCCGGCCGGCAATTACGCGCAGGCACTGGGTTTTGCCGGAGCGGCGAAATGAACCAGCGCATGCCGCAGGACAACAACGTGGTGATCCAGTCGCTGACCCAGATCGGCAACTGCGGACTGTTCCTGCTGACCCTGCTGGCGGCGATCCCGCGCAGCCTGCGCTATATCCGCGAAACGATCCGCCAGCTGTGGTTCGTCGGCGCGATGAGCCTGACCATCATCATGGTCTGCGGCCTGTTCGTCGGCATGGTGCTGATGCTGCAGCTGTACCACGTGCTGTCGATCTTCGGCGGCACCTCGGCCAGCGGCATGGTGGTGGCGCTGTCGGTGTATCGCGAACTGGGGCCGGTGGTTACCGCGCTGCTGTTTGCCGGGCGTGCCGGTACCTCGGTCACCGCCGAGATCGGCCTGATGCGCGCCACCGACCAGATCGACGCGATGGAGCTGATGGCGGTCGATCCGGTTGCCTACGTCGCCACGCCGCGGTTCCTGGCCGGCCTGATCGCGATGCCGCTGCTCACCTGCGTGTTCTGCGCCATGGCGATTCTCGGCGGTCACCTGATCGGCGTGACCTGGCTGGGCATCGACAACGGCACGTTCTGGTCGAACATGACCGCAGAGGTCGACCTGCACACCGACATCGTCAACGGCGTGCTGTTCAAGAGCCTGGCGTTCGGCGCCGTGGTGTCGCTGATCGCGGTGTTTCAGGGTTTTGCCACGCCGCCGACCAGCGAGGGTGTGGCGCGCGCCACCACCCGCACCGTGGTCGCCTCGTCGATCGCCATCCTGGCGCTGGACTTCGTGCTTACCGCTTTCCTGATGTGACTGCCGTCATGACCATTACCATCATTTTCCATTGTTCATCGAGGATCGTGCCGTGAGCCAGCAGAGAAGTTCCTACGCCGTCGGCACCGGTCTGTTCATCGTGTTCGGTTTCGCCGCGCTGGCTTA
>JAGWNA010000126.1 GCA_028871555.1 Lysobacteraceae bacterium | reverse complement strand
TCGCACGCGTCGAAGTGCACGCGCAACTGGGCCCAGTGCTCGGCCAGCTCGCGCAGCAGTTCCTTGAGCTCGGTGGGCAATCCGATCGGTGCGTCAAGGTCCGCCAGCCGCCGACGCAACGCCAGATCGCTCGGTGCGACGATCACCCCGAACTCGGCAAGCAGGCCGCGTATCCGGTTGCTGATGGCCAGCGACTCGACCTTGTAGCCCTCGCGCACCCGATGCCAGGACAACCGGACCTGCTGGTCGATGTCCTTCACCGGCACGAAGCGCATGTTGCCCTGGCGCGCCGCCGTGGCGATCGCCTCGGCGTCGTTGCGGTCGTTCTTGGCGTTGCGGCTCTTGCGGAACGGGGTGACGAACTGGGCCGCCATCAGCCGTGGCTGCAGGCCGTACTCCAGGCAGCGCCGCGCCCAATGGTGCGCGCCGCTGCACGCCTCCATCGCCACCAGCGTGCCGGCCGGCCGCTGGGCCAGCCACAGCCCGAACGCCTCGCGGCCCAGATCCTGCCGCCGCAACACATGCCCCGCGTCATCGACCTCACAGGTCGAAAAGGTGCTCTTCGCCAAGTCCACGCCAATGGTTATAGTGCTCATGGAGACTTCCTCTTCTGCTGACGGATGTTTCGCAACACCATCATGGCCCTCGAGGCCGAAAGGGGAGGAAGTCTCTTTTTACTCGTTCAAGGCGGACGGCTTCGCCGCCGCTTAACTGAACCGCTCCGGGAATTCCGGAGACTCGTTGGTGTGAGTCATACCGCCATGGCGAGCTCACGCTGCTGTTGATAGTAAACGGCTTCTGCTTCTGCTGGTGGGATGTTGCCGATCGGCCCCAGCAAGCGCTTGTGGTTGAACCAGTCGACCCAATCGAGCGTGGCCAGCTCGACCGCTTCCAGGTTCCGCCACGAGCGCCGGTGGATCACCTCGGCCTTGTACAGCCCGTTGATCGTCTCGGCCAAGGCGTTGTCGTAGGAGTCGCCGACGCTGCCGACTGAGGGTTCGATGCCAGCCTCGGCCAGACGCTCGGTGTAGCGGATCGACACGTACTGCACGCCGCGATCACTGTGATGGATCAAGCCATTGTCGCCGGCCGGGCGCCGGGCATGCAGCGCCTGTTCCAGCGCGTCGAGCACGAAGTCGGTGCGCGCCGAGCTGGACACCTTCCAGCCGACGATGCGGCGGGCGAACACGTCGATCACGAACGCCACGTAGACGAAGCCCTGCCAGGTCGGGACGTAGGTGAAGTCGCTGACCCACAGCGCATTCGGGCGCTCGGCGCGGAACTGCCGGTTGACCTTGTCCAGCGGGCACGGCGTGGCCTTGTCGCTGACCGTGGTCTTGACCGTCCTGCCGCGGATCACGCCCCGCAGCCCAAGCCGCCGCATCAGCCGCTCCACCGTGCAGCGCGCCACCCGATAGCCCTCGCGCCGCAGCTGCTTCCAGATCTTGCGCACGCCGTAGACCTGCTTGTTTTCGTCCCACACCCGGCGGATCTCCTGGCACAGCGCATCGTCCCGCCACGCGCGGTTCGGGCGCAGCTCCGGATCGACGCGTCGCGCCGCCTGCGTGTAGTACGTCGACGGAGCGATCGGCAGCACTTTGCAGATCGGCTCGACCCCGTAGACGTCGCGGTGTTCGTCGATGAACGCCGTCATGGCTTGAACCGGCGGTCGAGCTCCGCCTGGGCAAAATACGCGCTGGCTTTGCGCAGGATCTCGTTCGCCTGCCGCAACTCGCGGTTCTCGCGCTCCAGCTGCTTCAGGCGCTCGGCGTCGGCGGTCGTCGTGCCGGGCCGCAGGCCGCGATCACACTCCGCCTGCCGCACCCAGCGCCGCAGCGTCTCGGCTGTACAGCCGAACTTGGCACTGATCGAACTGATCGCCGCCCACTGCGAGTCGTGCTCGGACCGGTGCTCCAGCACCATCCGGACCGCCCGCTCCCGAACTTCAGGGGAAAACTTCGCTGACTTTCTCATTGCTCAATCCTCTCAAAGGAATGAGCCTCCGGGAAAGTCGGGGCGGTTCAAACCCATAGTGATCGAGAATGTTGAGTATTAGGCATAACGCTTGAGTTAAGCGGCGCGCGGTACGCGCGTCCGCTTGGATGAGTAAAAAGAGACTTCCTCCCCTTTCGGCCTCGAGGGCCATGATGGTGTTTCGACACAACCGTCAGCAGAAGAGGAAGTCTCCGTGAACACTATAACCATTGGCGTGGATTTGGCGAAGAGCCAGTTTTCGGTATGCGAGATGGACGGCAGCGGCCATGTGGTGCGCCGCCTCGATCTGAAGCGGGATGCCTTTGCGCTGTGGCTGGCGCAGGTACCGGCGGGTACCGTGGTGGCGATGGAGGCGTGCAGCGGTGCGCATCATTGGGCACGGCGCTGCCTGGAGTACGGTCTGCAG
>JAGWNA010000077.1 GCA_028871555.1 Lysobacteraceae bacterium | reverse complement strand
CGGTGCGGGACGGCCCGCGCGAAACGTCCGTATCGAATCCCTGCACCGTCTGGACGTGCGCGAGTTACAACGGCGCGGCATGCTGCTGGCTGGGCAGTCCTGTGAATGGGCGTGGTCACGCAATGGCCAGCGATCCGGCGCGGTGGGCGCGACGGTTTCGGCTGATGCTGTGACCCTGGACTATTGCCACGGCGACAAGGGGGAAGCCAAGCGTGTGGTGCTGTACCTGCAACGTACCCCATGCCAGTACGGCGGCCATCGTCCGTGGTTCACCTGTCCGCGTTGCAGCCGTCGTGTTGCCGTGGTGTGTATGGCGGCCGCAATCTGGGGTTGCCGGTACTGCCTGCGCGTGCGGTATCAGTCGCAATCCGAGGATCCGATTCAACGGACGTGGCGACGCAGCCGCAAGATCGATGCCCGGCTAGCGGGTGGGGAAGATCGGCCGCATGGCAAACCCGCCGGCATGCGCTGGGCGACGTTCGACCGACTACAGGATGAACTGGCCGCGATAGAAGAAAAACGCGACCTTGAGTGTTGCCTGTTCGTGGCCCGAAGGTTTCCCGACGTTCTGCGCTAAACCGTGCAGATGACAACTCACCGCTGCGCCAGTTTCCGGCCTGATAATGCCCACATCGCGTGCGTGTGCGCGTAATGACTTAGCCAGCCTGCGCGTTCCCTGCGGTGAAAAGCGGCGCCGTGACGGCCAGCCTTGCGAAGCCCTGAGTGTGCTGGGCAAGCGCCGCTGCAAGTGGCATGGCGGATGCTCAACCGGCTCGCGTACCGTTGAAGGCAAAGCCAAGATGACGGCGAACCTGCCTAACCGGCGTCGAGTGGTAAAGTCAGGCGCATCTGGTATTTCGTAGTACAACAAAAAGCCCGGGGTGGCGGGTTGGGAGAAAGGGAATGAAGACACTGATATTGGCAGTGTTGCTTGGGCTTGTGGCTGCGATGCCGGCGTGGGCGCAGAACATTCAACTGACGGCAACAACTACCGGAACTTTGACACCCGAAGTCATCGGAAAAACGAATCTTCCGGACGGCACCAAGCTGTCAGTTGGATTGGCATGTCCGCTGATGTATTGTGCCGAATACTGGTCCAACGACGTCACTGCCGTTGTGCACGGGTCCGCATTTGAGACGGCTCCATTTTTAGAAAATGGCAAGCCGCTCCCAGTCGGTAGATACGTGATCAGTGTCGTCCTGCTCGCGGAGCAGGATCAGCCTGTAATGTTTCGCCTTTTCGATTTAGGCTGGAACCGTACGCAGGTGGTGGCCTTCGATTTCACCGTGGACGTTCGCTAGCAAGGCACCGGCCTACCGGTATTGCTTCCGCCTGTAGATACGCCGTCATGCAGGTGCGTCGAGAGCGGGGAACACTACCGGGATCGCCGCGACGGCCAGCCCTGCGAATCAGGGCCAGCCAAGCAGGACCACTGGCTGACGGTGGTATCAATGGGATAGCTTTTGAAGCTGTTCCTGAAGCTGCTGAAGCTGATTGCGCACGCCATCTTTTTGAGACTCTATCGCCCCGTACATTGTGTACGTCAAGCCCAAGAAAACAACCATCACGACAAGCGAACCGACAAGGTAGTTCTTGAACCCGTAGGTCCGCCTCTTGAACAGGTATGCGGGGTATCCGACGACCCACAGCAGGGTGATGATGAAAAACCATGAGACTGGGCTGTAAGTTCCGCGAGTCGGGTCACTCTCCATACCAGCCATTGAGGCTTCCATCGCAGCAAGGATCGCAGTCACGACTACTGTCGCCATCGCCAAGAACGCTAGCGTTGACTCTGGGTCTTGAATCAGTGCCATTTGCCCCACCCAGAAATACATGAACAACGCAGCGATAAAAGGAGTAACTAGCATCGCGATGCCGACGCCTTCATTTGCTCGTTTTGTGGACATCCTGGCATCAACATATTGAGCAGTGCGCCTGGATCCGGGGCCTGCATGAACGCTTGGCAATGTGTCGTGATCGGCAATGGGGCGCCCACAACCAATACATGCCTTTGCAGCATCACTGACGTTCGCCCCGCAGTCTGGGCATTTGATCAAAGCCATGACACCCCCTGTCATTGTGAGATCGCCAAACACCTTGCGTTGGCAGTGCACCGATCATACACCACGGCTGATCCTGAAACAGCAGTTGCCTGATCGACCCAGCGCGCATCGTCTGGGGGCATATTTGGGGGCATATTTAAAACTGCAATTTCCGAAATCGTTGTAGCGCAACGCCTGTGGGCGACAGTTCAATGGACGGACGACCCAATTCGCCATCCAGCGGCATCCAATAAAGGCCGGTAAGCCAAGCAACAACAGGGCTTCCGGCCTTTTCTTTGTCCGACGTTGTCCGAGGGTATCCATTGCAATCCCGCGCTTGAAGGGCTCCGCGATTACCCCGTAGCCGAATGGCGCTTGCTCAAGCGCCGTCATCCCCGCGAAGCGAGGGGGCCACGCCTGATGCGGGGCCGCGGAACATGAGGATGCGGCAGATGGGTGATCAGGAGGGGGCATTCCATGGGGCATGGGCGGCGTATCGCGCTGCCGTCGGTGACGGCGCGGTACGACACGGCGAGCACGTTCGCGCCGTACGGCCCGGGCCGGAGCGAAGGCCGCATCACGCCGAGCCGGGCGGGGCCTTGCCGTCGCGTGTCAGCAGCATGATCATGCTCGATCGTCGTGCCGGCTGCCTTGCCGGTGCCGCCGGGTGATCCGCTCGACCAGCAGCGGCAGCAACGCCAGCAACGCGAGTCCGCCCAGCGGCAGCAGCACTTCGCGGTGCATCAGCAGGCCCGCGCCCAGGGTGGAGCTCTGGCTCAGGGCATCGCCGAGGCCGGCGCCGACCGAGGTCTCGAAGATCAGCATGACGGTGCCGCCGAGCCAGCTGGCGCCAAGGAACAGCCACAGCGGGCAGCGCAGCCACGCCAGTCCGACGGTCACCGCGCCAAAGGGCACCATCGGGAAAAAGCGCAGGAACAGCGTGTAACTCACGGGATGCCGCTCGAAGCCGCGATGCAGCCGGGCGACAACCGCCGGCGGCCGCCCGCTGTCTGCGCCGAACGCGTAGCGGCTGGCCAGATACAGGATCAGCGAACCCAGCGTGAGGCCCACGGATGAAACCAGCGTGCCGTCGACCACGCCGAAGGCGAAGCCGCCGGCAAAGATCACCACGATGGTGCCGGGGATGCCGGTGGACACGGTCAGCGTCAGCAGGCCGATGTAGACCAGCCGGCACAGCCACGGGTGCGCGGCTATGATCGCCTGCAGCTGGCCCTGGTGGGCCATCAGCTCGTGCGGATTCAGGCGGTCCAGCGAGCCCGAGGCGAACAGCGCGACGCCCGCCAGCAACAGCAGGATCAGCGGCAGCGCGGCACGCAGGCGTTTCAATACGGCATGCCGCTGGCGCCATAGACGGCGAGCACGCCGCGGGCGCGATCACGCAGGATGTCGCGGCGCACGACGATGCCGCGGCGCTCCAGTTCGCCGATCCAGTCGGCCGGCAGCGGACCCTCGTCGAACTCGGTGAGTTCCTCGACATCTTCGGAACGGGCGCCGATCAGCAGTTCGTCGATGCCGGACCAGACCGTGCCGCCGTAGCACTGGCAGCAGGGCTGGGCGCTGCTGGCGAGCACGTAGCGGCCGCCGTCGTCGTTCAGCCGGTGCCGGCGCAGGCGCTGCTGCGCGATCATCGTGGCCATCATCTCGGCGTGCGCAACCGAACAGCTCTGCGGGATCACCCGGTTCACGCCCGCGGCGATCAGCCGGCCGTCGGCGGCGTCGAACACGGCTGCGCCGAACGGGCCGCCGTCCCCGCAGGCCACGTTCCGCCGCGACAGCTCGATTGCCAGGCCCACGCGATCCTCGTCGCTGCGATAGCGCCGGCCGACGTCGGCGACCTCGCCGATCCACGCGGGCAGGGAGAGCAGGATCTGCAGCGGCAGCATGGCCTCCATGCCTCAGGAGTCCGCCTGCTTCGCCCACGTATCGCGCAGCGTCACGGTGCGGTTGAACACCGGCGCCGCGGCACGATGATCGACGCGGTCGGCCACGAAGTAGCCCAGCCGCTCGAACTGGAAACGCTGTTCCGGCGCCACCGCGGCCGCGGCCGGCTCCAGCCATGCCCGCACCACGCGCTTGGCCTGCGGGTTGACGTGCTCGAGCCAGCTCCGGCCATCCTCTTCGCTGTCCGGCGCCGGCACGCCGAACAGGCGGTCGTACAGGCGCACCTCGGCGGCGACGGCGTGCCTTGCGCTGACCCAGTGGATGGTGCCCTTCACCTTGCGGTCGGCGCCGGGCATGCCATGGCGGGTCTGCGGATCGAGCGTGCCGTGCAGTTCGGCCACGTGGCCGGCGTCGTCCTTGATCACCTGCGTGCATTTGACGATGCCGACGCCGCGCAGGCGTACCTCGCCATCCGGCTTCAGGCGATGGAAACCCTTCGGCGGCAGCTCGGCGAAATCCTCGCGCTCGATCCACAGCTCGCGCGCGAACGGCACCTCGCGCATGCCGAAGCTGTCGTCCTTGGGATGGTTCGCGAAGCGCAGCGTTTCGTGGTGGTCCGGCGGCAGGTTCGTGAGCACCAGCTTCAGCGGATCGAGCACGGCCATGCGGCGCGCGGCCGCGGCGTCCAGATCCTCGCGGATGCAGCCTTCGAGCAACGCATAGTCGATCACGCTGTTCTGCTTGCTGACGCCCACGCGCTCGATCAGCAGGCGCAGGCCGGCCGGGGTGAAGCCGCGCCGGCGCAGGCCGCGCAGCGTGTTCATGCGCGGGTCGTCCCAGCCGGCCACGTGGCCTTCGCCGACCAGTTGCGCCAGCTTGCGCTTGCTGGTGATGCAGTAGCTGAGGTTCAGCCGCGAGAACTCGATCTGCCGCGGCTTGGCCGGTCGGGTCGGCAGGCCGGCATCGAGCAGCGGCTGCCACAGCTCGGGATGGTTCGGCAGGTCGACGTGGTCGACGAACCAGTCGTACAGCGGCCGGTGATCCTCGAACTCCAGCGTGCACAGCGAGTGGGTGATGCCTTCCAGCGCGTCGGACAGGCAGTGCGCGTAGTCGTACATCGGGTAGATCGGCCAGGCGTCGCCGGTGTTCTGGTGGGTCACCCTGCGGATGCGGTAGATCGCCGGGTCGCGCAGGTTGATGTTGCCGGCGCCCATGTCGATCTTCGCGCGCAGCGTGCGGCTGCCGTCGGCGAACTCGCCGGCGCGCATGCGGCGGAACAGGTCCAGGTTTTCCGCCACGCCGCGCTCGCGGTACGGCGAGTTGCGGCCGGCCTCGGTCAGCGTGCCGCGGTAGTCGCGCATCTGTTCGGCGTCCAGGTCGTCGACATACGCCAGGCCATCGCCGATCAGCTTCAGCGCCGAGCGGTAGAACACCTCGAAATAATCCGAGGCGTGGCGCAGTTCGTGCCATTTGAAACCGAGCCAGCGCACGTCGTCCTTGATGCCCTCGACGAACTCGGGATCTTCCTTGCCCGGGTTGGTGTCGTCCAGGCGCAGGTTGCACCAGCCGCCGAATTCCCCGGCGATGCCGAAGTTCAGGCAGATCGCCTTGGCGTGGCCGATGTGCAGGTAGCCGTTCGGCTCCGGCGGGAAGCGCGTGTGGACGGCGGCGTGCTTGCCCGAGGCCAGATCGTCGCGCACGATCTGCCGGATGAAATCCTGCTTGGTGGCCGATGCCATGGCAGCGGGCGCCATGGCGGGGTTTTCGGTCGACATCGGGCAAGCTCGCGTGCGGTGGCGGAAACGTCCAAGTTTACCTTGTCGCCGCCGTCCGGCGCAGAAAACGGCGATGGGGCCGCCTTGACCGGGCCGTCGCTTGCCTGCCGTCGCCGCTGGGGTTAGCGTGCACCCCATGCACATCATCTACCGAGCCGAAAACCTGTTCGACGCCCATCTGGTGAAGGACGCGCTGGAAGCCGAGGGCATCCCGGCCTTCATCTCCGGCGAATACCTCACCGGCGCCGTGGGCCAGCTGCCGGCGATGGACTACATCGCGGTGATGGTGCCCGAATCGAGCCTGGCCACGGCCGGCGGCATCGTCCGCGGGGTCCAGGCGCAGCTCGTCGAGGCGCGGCTGGCGATCGACGAAAACGACGACGCGGCGGACGATCCGCTGGTGGCGCCTTGCTGAACGTGCGCGTCGCCCCGGCGGCACGCTCGGCGGCGCAAGCCGGGGGATGCCGATGAACGAGCTGGCCGCGCTGGTCCGTGCCGTACCGGATTTCCCCCGGCCCGGCGTGCTGTTCCGCGACGTGACCCCGTTGCTGGCCGACGCCCGCGCGTTCGCCCGCTGCATCGACGCGCTGGCCGAGCCGTGGCGGGGCCGGCGCGTGCAGGCGGTGTGCGCGATCGATGCGCGCGGCTTCATCTTCGGCGCCGCGCTGGCGCACACGCTGCACGCCGGCTTCGTGCCGCTGCGCAAGCCGGGCAAGCTGCCGCCGCCGGTGCTGGCGGTGGACTACAGGTTGGAATACGGCAGCGACCGGCTGGAAGCGCACGGCGACGCGCTCACCCCGGGCGAACGCGTGGTGATCGTCGACGACGTACTGGCCACCGGCGGCACACTGGCGGCGGCGTGCGCCCTGGTCGGCAAGCTCGGCGGCGAACTTGCCGGCGCCAGCGTGGTCATTGAACTGGACGCGCTGCACGGCAGGGGCCGCTGGCCGGGCAATCAACCGCTGCACAGCCTTTTGCGTTACTGAACCAGCGCCGATTGCCGATTGCCGCCACGACGGCTGCGGCATGCGCGACGCGGAGAACGCCCATGTGGGGTATCGGTGCCTGGAAACAACGCATGCCGCAGCCTGGCGAGGCACTGCCCGGCCGCGAGCAGGCGATCGTGCCGGCCCGGCCGCATCACGTGCATGGCCGCTCGCTGCTGGCCGGAAACCATCCGCAGGGCGCGATGGTGCTGTTCGGCATGGGCTGCTTCTGGGGCGCCGAACGCAAGTTCTGGAGCCTGCCCGGCGTGCTGACCACCGCGGTGGGCTACGCCGGCGGCTACACGCCCAACCCTTTCTATCCCGAAGTCTGCTCCGGCCGGACCGGCCACGCCGAAGTGGTGCAGGTCATCTACGACCCGGAACGGACCAGCCTGGAAAACCTGCTCAAGGTGTTCTGGGAAAACCACGACCCGACCCAGGGCATGCGCCAGGGCAACGACACCGGCACACAATACCGTTCGGCCGTCTATACGTCCGACGTGGCGCAGCTCGGCATCGCCGAAGCCTCGGCCCGCCGCTACCAGGTCGAACTCGATCGCGCCGGCCTGAAACCGATCACCACCGAAATCGCCATCGCCGGTCCGTTCTACTACGCCGAAGACGAACACCAGCAATACCTGTCGAAACACCCCGATGGTTATTGCGGACTGGGCGGCACCGGGGTGAGCTGCCCGCTCGGGGTGGGCGTGGGGACGGCGTGAGCCGGGTGATCGGGCTGCATCTACGCGCGCGTGCAACGCGCCACGCGCGACCTGTTGCGTCGTGGCTTCAGTCTCGGAATAAATTTGCTGCGATCCCTTTATTTGAGCGGGCGGTATTGACAGGAAGTCTCTTACGGAGATTGTTAGGTGAGTTTTCGTGCAAACTCTATTGATTTTTTAATTGAGCAGTTTGCGAAACCTACCCTCGCCGCCGGTGTCGAAGTGGAGTGACCCGCTTGGAGTTTTCTGAATGACCTCTCGCCCGCTGGGACTGTTCGATCAGGAGATCCGGGAGCGCAAGCTGCAGGCACTGGGCGATCCGTTGGTGACGCTGAACACCATGGTGCCGTGGGCCATTTTCCGCGAGACGCTGGAATCGATGCGCAACGAAGGCCGTGACCCGCGCAAAGGCGGCCGGCCGCCGCACGATGCGGTGCGGATGTTCAAGGTGCTGGTGCTGCGCGAGCTGTACGCGCTGTCGGACGAGCAGGTGGAGTATCAGATCGCCGACCGGCTGTCGTTCCAGCGCTTTCTGGGCATCGACCTGACGCAGGACGCGCCCGACTACACGGCGATCTGGCGCTTCCGCGAGCGCCTCGGGGCGGAGCGCATGAAGACCCTGTTCGAGGAGTTGGGCGCGCTCATCGACCTGGCCGGCTTCGAGGCGCGCAAGGGCCAGATGCTGGATGCCAGCCTGGTGCAGAAGCCGAAGACGCGGCAGCCCGCTGAGCCCAAGGACGGCGAGCCGGAACTGACCCGCCAGCAGGCCGCGCACCGCGATGGCGAGGCGCGTTGGACGGAGAAGAACGGCCGCGCCTACTTCGGTTACAAGAACCACATCAACGCCGACGTCGAACACGGTTTCATCCGCGACTACGCGGTGACCGCGGCGGCGACGCACGATTCGCAGGTGCTGCCGGACTTGCTGGACATCACCCAGCGCGGCCAGCCGCTGTACGCTGACTCGGCTTATCGCTCGGCGGCCACGGCGCGCCGCTGCAAGGAGCATCGCCTGACCCACCGCGTCATGCACAAGGCGCAACGCAACCGGCCGCTGACGGCCGCGCAAAAGCGCACCAATCACCGCTGGGCGAAAACGCGCGCGCGGGTCGAACACGTGTTTGCGCGCATCGACCTATTCCGCAAGGGCCGGCTGCTGCGTTGCACCGGCCTGGCGCGCACCACGGTGGTGATCGGGCTGATCAACTTCGCACACAACCTGCGGCGGCTGGCAACGATGGTGCGTCTGCAACAGCAGGCGCACGCGAGCGGATGAGGTCAGAGCAGAGGGAACGTGCGCCTGGAGCAAGGGAAAACGAGGATCAGGACGCAGCAAAAGGCAACCGTGGCTGCAACTTCATCGGTGCACCGCATCACGCAGTTGGTCAGTCCGCGTGTGGCGAGTTCAAAACGGGTTTTTCAAACTGCTCAATTATAAAACTACGAATTTCAAACAGCTTATTAATCTTACTGTGTCATAAATCACGCCCCATTGGGCGTGCGCAGCACGGACATCGGTCGAGTTGTTGAGCGATGAAGCGTGCGAGCAGGTATCGCAGTGTCGGGATGGAGTCGGGAACGTGGCGCTGCATTCGTCCGGCTGCCGCGCGGCGTGTAGCTATCGGGTAGGGCAGGCGCTTCTGGTCGAGCGGCGTTTTTTTTATCGCCGCCGCCCTTCAGGCGTTGGTTGAGGAGGAAGCCGTAGGCGGCGATACACAACGTGGCGTGATGATGAAAGCCGCGCCATCCTCGCCCTTCGTAATGGCCCAGTCCAAACTCTTGTTTCAGCTCCTGATAGTCCCGCTCGATGCGCCAACGCATCATGGTCGTGCTCACCAATGCTTTCAAAGAGCTATCCGGCGGCAGCGTACTGAGGACGTATTTGACCGGCTCGGTTTCGCCACGCGGCCACTCGATCAGCAACCACTCCTCCTCACGTAACTCGGTACGCCAGTAATCACGATGCGCTGCGCGGACGCGTACGGCAGCGAAGCGGGATCGCAAGGTGGTGTTAGTTCCTTCTCGCCAGGACACCTCACGCCACGCGCGCGGGCAGGCTCTGAGCCAGGGTTTTGACCGAACAGGGCTGATGGCGTGGATCACGGCGAAGCCGTT
Source organism: Lysobacteraceae bacterium (assembly GCA_028871555.1). Classification (GTDB taxonomy): domain Bacteria; phylum Pseudomonadota; class Gammaproteobacteria; order Xanthomonadales; family Rhodanobacteraceae; genus Rhodanobacter. The sequence goes on along the minus strand of JAGWNA010000077.1, from coordinate 3,903 downwards.
TTCCTGGTCGTCCGGCCGGCTTCTTCGCTCGCGGCGGCAACGGTTCGACTCCCGGCGGCCAGACGCTGGTACTGCTCTGTATCCCTACCGCGTAGCGCAAACCCAGTTGGCTCAACTGCTCGCGAAAGGTCGTGTCGTTGCCGTAGCCCGCATCGGCCAGGACGATGCCCACGGGCACACCCGACGCTTTGGCGGCCCGAACCTGCTCCACCGCGATCTGCGGTTTGGTGGCAAATCTCATCTCCGCAGGAACACCGGTTTTCTCTCGGCGCACCGGATCGTTGATCCACTCCTCAGGCAGATAAAGCCGATAAGCGATCGGCAGGCTTCCGCGCTGGGTCGCCAGCGAGACGCTGACCGCCGCCTGGCAGTTATCCTGCTTGCCCAACTGCCCGCAATACTGGCGCGCCACCCCGACCGAGTGTCGGCCCTTCTTCGGAAAGCCCGTGTCATCCACGATCCAGAAGCGGTCGCGATCGAGCCCAAGCGACGGACTCACCCACTCAAGTACGCCGGCGAGCACGCCGTCGTCCGACCAATCCGACTTCGCCACCAAATGATGCAACGACTGATGTCGCGCACTGACATGACGTGGATCGATATGCGCTGCCAGCGGTTCGACGCTTTTGCGTTCGATGGGCAGCATCAGTCCTCGCGTGTAATGCGTGAATCCCTCACGACGGTCGGCGTGTCCCAACCGATCACACAGCAGGCTCATGTAGCGATCAAACTCAGCAAGGTCGGTCATGGCGCCTCTGCCCGTCTGCTAGGTGCGGACGATCATGCCATGAATTTTATGACACAGTAAGATTAATACCAAGAATTCCTCGCACCTGCTCTTTTACATTCTCTACTGCAAGTTCTTTTTTATGGTCTGGCGCCTCGTCTTTTAATTTATCCATGCCCATAACATTTGCGAAGACCTCAAAAGACTCGTCAATCGCCTCACTTCTTGCCGCATGATCTCCGCCATGAAGCATATTTACCAGATGAGTTTTTACTCCGATTTCATTAATTGCATTTTCAAAAGGTTCAAGCTTCAATGAAATTGATTTTGGTATCCAAGCAGAATATTTTCTTTTTAAAGAAAAGAGTTTATGAGCACATCCCATTGCTTTCACTGTTGGTCCTTCGCGAAACCTGATTAGCGACGACGCTCAGCCATGAAAATTGTCGACGGCACGCAAATTCGGCTCAGGCCAAGGCTTGCACAGCACCATGGCGCGCGCCAGTCGCGGCAGCAACTCGGCAAGGCGAAAACGGCGGTTGAAGCGGTAGGCGGCCTCGGCCAGATAGCGCCGCGCGTACTTGGCCTGGCGCATGGCGTGATAGCAGCCGCTGATCGCCCGCTTGACGTTGCTGAGCACCACGTTCGCCCAGCGCGCGCCTTTGACTTCGGTGGCGGCGCGACCGCCCCCGGTCACCAGCACGGTATGTGCGTGATCCAGCGCGACCACGCGCCGGAAACATCCCAGGCCGTCGCTAAAGACTTCCGCATCGGGCGCCAGGCGTCGCTGGCCCCAGTCGGTGAGCGAAGCATTGTCGAAGGCACGCACCGGCTCAATGACGGCAAACGTGGGGTGCTCCAGCGTCACATCGCTGGCCACCGCCACCACGAACGGCTGCTTGTTCTCCGATCCGCGTCCCGGCTTGCCCCCGTTGCGTTCGCCACCGAGGTAGGCATCGTCGACCTGCACGAATCCCGCGAGCTGGCGCGGCGCCTCGCGCTCGGTCATGACCTGCATAATCTTGTGCTTGAGCTTCCACGCGGTGTCATAGCACACACCCAGATGACGCTTCCGTTCCAGTGCAGCCATGTTGGTCTTGCTGCCGGTCAACAGGTGCATGGCCAGGAACCATGTCGTCAGCGGCAGCTTGCTGCCCTCGAACACGGTCCCGCTGGTCAGCGTGGTCTGATGGCGGCAGGCGCGGCACTGGTAGTACACCCGACCTGCGCGGCGAAACCGCGAGCGCGACCGCTGATCGCACTTTGGACAACGAAACCCCTTCGGCCAGCGTGCCCGGTACAACGCCCGGTAGCACTTCGCCTCGGTGCCGTATCGCTGGATGAACTGCGCCATCGACAATCCCGCCTGGAATTGCACCCGGTTCATGGCCATGACGACTCTCCGCCTCGTAACATGGCTCCCAGACTGCGCCACAAACGTCTCACATCACGCGACGGCCGGCTGAGCGTCGTCGCTAATCAGGTCGCGAAATAATATACCAATAGTTTCGTCAACTTCTGACATGTACTCCTCACAGAATTCAACATGCTTGTCAAATGCGATAGTTGACATATGCGATGAAGCACCAAGAGAGAACACCTGCTGATCGCTCTGTAGATATTTTTGTTTTTCAAATGCAGCAGAGTCTCTGGCGATCTGAAACAAAGCTCCGAAAAGTGCCGCTACTACTGGCAAAGCTATCATTCCAGAAATAAATTCAGATACAGGAATAAAAGTTGCTGATACTACAGAGGCTGTAAAAACAATAGTTAACCCTAAGTATATTGCCCAAGTTTTCATATTCATGTAATGCCAAGCAGACCCCATACCCGGGATGTTGCACCGAGTATGCCGACATCGATCATGGCGGCACAAGCGACGAATTCCTGCAGCGGTCCAAGTTCTTGCGCTGCAGCCGAGCACGTTGCGTATGCGTTACGCCTGCGGATCTGCGGGCATCACGGCCTTCACGGTGCAACAACGTCAACCCGTTCCACATAAACCAGCTCGCACGCGCCGGCGCCGGTGTCGTCGCGGGTCATCGAGGTGTTCCAGTGCCAGCCGTCGGGGCGGGTGGCGTCGACCAGGAAGCCTTCGAGGTGCACCAGCTGGCCCTGGCGGATCTGTTCGAGTTCGCGCTTGACGTCGGCGTCGGCGGGAATCAGGTGCATGTTGGCGCTGGAGGTTTCGATTTCGCGGCGGGGGATCGGGTACTGCTTGGTGCGCCAGTAGTAGAAGCGGCCGGACTGGGTGATGTCGATCTGCGCCAGCACCGCGCTGTCGGACATGCGGCCCCAGCCGAGTGCGAGGTCTTCGGGGATCAGCCTGGCGTCGGCGCCGCGGGAATAGTCCGCGCGCGACAGCACGCGGGCGGTGATGTCGACATGTGCGCGGGTGGCCAGCGTGACGTTGCCCTTTTGCAGTTGCGCGCCATGTGCCAGATCGACCTGCTCGGGTGCGTCGGGCGCGAGCACGCCGGGCGGCGGGTGCAGCGGGCGATGCTGCCAGTGCGCCACCGCGCCCCACAACACCAGCAGCAGGGCGGCGCCGAGCAGGAGCTGGCGCATGCTCAGGCGAAATCCGCCGCCAGCGCGTGGCGCTGTTCGGCGTTCAGTGCCGCGGCGACCACACTGGCCGGATGCGTGCAGCGCACGACGACCTCGGCACCGTCTTTCCATCCGGTGATCATCGCCGGGGTCAGTTCGAAGCGCAGGAAGTGCACGGCCGAGGTCTTGTCGTCGTTGCTGCGCTCCATGTCTTCGTCGGCGATGGCGGTGATGCTTTCGGCGCCCACCTGCAGTTCGAGGTGGTCCTCCAGCCCGCGCAGCCGCTGCAGTTCGCGTCGGCGCTGCTGTTCGTCCTCGTACTCGACCAGCAGGGTGGCCTTGAGGTTGCTGCCGTCGGGGATCAGCGGATTGTAGGCGTCGAGTTCGTCCTGGATGCCGGCAACCTCGAAGATGCGCTCGATGCGCAGCATCTCCTGGATCTGGTAGTGCACGGTGTGGCGATCTTCGAACAGCAGGGTCAGGTGATCGCCCAGGTGCAGCGTGCGGCGCTTCTTGTGCTCCATCACGCTGGCACGGAACTCGCCACGCTGCTGCGCATAGGCTTCGAGGGAGAGCAGGTCGGCGCGGGTGAGTTTGTGCATGGGGCGAGGAGTGAGTGCAGAGGAGTG
>JAGWNA010000014.1 GCA_028871555.1 Lysobacteraceae bacterium | reverse complement strand
CGGCACGAACAGCCGCGCGGACTTCCACGGGATCGGATCGCCCGACACCGCACGGAACACCGACCAGGTGGTCATCGACGCGGCCACGCCGAAGGCGATGGTCATCACCATCAATGCCGTCAGTCCGGGACTGCGCCTCAAGCTGCGCAGCGCCAATTCAAGGTAGTAGCTGAACATGCGCATCTCCAAAGTTGGCCTTTCCACGGCGGGAGAGGCGGTATTCGTCACGCCGAGCGCGTCGCCTCCACCGGCGACACGCGCGAGGCGCGCAGCGCCGGTGCCAGCACCGCGCCCTGGCCGAGCAGCAGCAGCGCGACCACGCCGGCCACCACATAGGCCAGCGACAATCGCGCCATCTCGAACCGGGCCACCATCCACAGGTTGATGCCGATCGCCAGCACCGTGCCGACAAACACCCCGCCGAGGCCGATCAGCAGGTTCTCGGTGAGGAAGTAATTGAGGATGTCGCCGCGGGTGGCGCCCAGCGCGCGGCGCACGCCGATCTGCTTGCGCCGCTGGCCGACCCAGAAGCTGGTCAGGCCCACGATGCCGGCGGCGGTGATCGCCAGCAGCACCATGCTGACAATGCCCATCAGGATCGCCATGCCGCGGTCGCGGTCGTAAACGCGGCTGCGCACCCGGGCAAAGCTCAACAGGCCGTCCTTGGGGTCGATGATGCGCATGCGGTCCTGCGCATAAAGCGCCTTCGGCGCCTCGCGCATCGCGGCGGCGAGTCGGCCCGGTTTGGCACGCACGATGTAGTAGATGCCGCGCGCATCATCCGGGCGCAGCGGCCAGATCAGCGACTGCCCGGCATAGGGCCTGTTCCACTGGTTCACGCCTGGCCGGTGCAGCTCATCGACGATGCCGATGATCGTGGTCGGCGTCGCACTCATGGCGTAGAACGACTTGCCCAGCGCCGAGCCATCGGGAAACAGGCGGTCGGCCAGCGCCTTGCTCACGATCACCACCGGCGGGATGACCACCTGCTGGGTGCCCATCACGACGACCTCGTCCGGACGGAAGTTGCGCCCCGCGATCAGCCGCAATCCCAGGGCGTCGAGCAGGTGTTCGTCGCTCCCGTACACGGAGGAATCGGTGGTCGGCTTGACCTGGTCGGGCGTCATCGTGACGAAGTTGTCCCAGCCGCCACCCTTCAATGGATAACCGCTGGCGGGGGCCGCGTCGCGCACGCCGGGCAGTTGCCGCAGCGCGAGCACGTCGCTCCGTACCTGCGCGTCGATCTGTTGCGTGGATCGGTCGCCGGCCCACTGGTTCTTGATCACGAACACGTTGGCCTCGTCCACGCCGCTGGCCTCGGACATGTTGGCCAGCCGCTCGTGGATGATGAACAGCGCGTTGCACACGATCGCCAGGGTCAACGCGATCTGCAGCGCGATCAGCACGGTGCCGGCCTTGTGGCGGCGCAGCGCGGCGAGGATGGGCCTGATCTGCATCGTCGCCGCCTCAGTTGCTCTTCAATTGCCAGGCTGGCTGCACTTTCGCGGCACGCCAGGCGGGATAGAACGCCGCCGCCACTGTGGCGAAAATGGCGACCGCAAAGGTCAGCGCCACCAGCGAAAGATCCAGCTGTGCCAGCCGCGCGATCTGCGGCGGAAACAGCAGACCCACGCCGGGCACGCCTGCCGCGGTGAGCAACAGGCCCAGCACTCCGCCGGCAAGGCCCACGGTAGCCGCCTCGATCAGATATTGCGTGTAGATCTGGCGACGCGAGGCGCCCAGCGCGCGACGCACGCCGATCTCGCCGGCACGACGCAGGAACTTCGCCAGCAGCAGGCCGATGGTGTTGACCAGACAGATCACGAAGAAGCCCAGCGCCACCATGAACGAGATGCGACTTTCCGGCGGCACCACACGCTCGTGGTCGAGCCACTGCACTACGTCACGCAGGCGCAGGTTGGGTGCCCAGTCGAAGCGACCGGCGCGCTGCTGATCGGCGGCATAGTTCTCGAGAAAATGGCGGTAACGCGCGACATCGGCGGCGCTGTCCAGCTCCACCCACGGCGTGATCCACACGCAATTGCTCTGCAGCCAGTCGTCCCAAGTGGTGAAGGTGAGCTTGCCGCGGCAGCTGTTGCTGCCGTCGGTGCGCATCTCCAGGTCCAGCGCACGGGTGAACGGCATATAGAAGTCCGATACATCCTCGAAACCCTGGGTGCTGAACAGGTCGAAGAAGCGCGGCTTGGGGTTCCAGTGACGGGTCACGCCAACCACACGATAATCGTGACCACCGAGGTTGATCGTACGCCCCACGCCATTGGCGCCGCCGAACAGCTTCTGGTTGAGTTGGTCGCTGATCACCACCACCGCGGCACGCGCATGATCGTCCTGCGCGCTCCAGCCAGTGCCGTACTCGAACGGCACCTCGAACATCGCGAAGAAGTCTCCGCCGACGGCGTAGCCGTTCGCGGCCAACGGAAGATCGCGGTCGCCGCCCGGCATCACCGACAGCTGCACCGGATACAGCAGCGTCTGCCGTTTCGCCTCGTGCGCCCGCATCAGCACCATGGCATCGGTGTAATTCAGCGCATCCGCCGGCTCGCCCTTGAGATTCTGCTGCGGCCCCCAGCCGTCAATCTGCGGCGTGAACAGTCGCGCCGACTTGTCCGGGATCGGATCGCCCGACACCGCGCGGAACACCGACCAGGTGATCATCGACGCGGCCACGCCGAAGCCGATCGCCATCACCATCAGCGCGGTGAGTGCGGGGTTGCGCCTCAAGCTGCGCAAGGCCAGTTCGAGGTAGTAGCTGAGCATGCGTCAATCCCCCCTGGACCGCGACATTCGAGCGGGCTCCTGCCCGGGTTCAGGCGAGGGATTGGGGGGCGGCCGCGTGCGCGTGGAAGCGCGGCTCTTCGGCCAGATCCACCACCTGGCCGTCGATGATGTGCACGTTGCGCTGCGCGCGCGCGGCCAGTTCCGGATCGTGGGTGACCATCACGATGGTGGCGCCGTCGCGATGGATCTCCTCGAGCAGTTCGAGCACGCCGCGCGCCATCTGGGTGTCGAGGTTGCCGGTCGGCTCGTCGGCCAGCAGCAGGCGCGGCGAACCGGCCAGCGCGCGGGCGATCGCCACGCGCTGCTGCTGACCGCCGGATAGTTCGGCCGGGTAGTGCCTGGCGCGCGAGGACAGGCCGACCCGTTCGAGCGCATCCATGATCCGCTGCTTGCGCTCGGCGGCCTTCATGCCGCGGTAGCGCAGCGGCACCTCGATGTTGTCGTACACGTTGAGGTCGGGGATCAGGTTGAACGCCTGGAAGATGAAGCCGATCTTCTCGTTGCGGATCCGCGAGCGCGCGTTGTCGTTGAGGTTGCTGACCTCGATGCCGTCGAGGTGGTACTCGCCGCCCGAGAAGGTTTCCAGCAGGCCGGCGATGGTGAGGAAGGTGGTCTTGCCCGAGCCGGACGGGCCGGTGACGGCGACGAACTCGCCTTCTTTCACGTCGATGTTGAAATCGCGCAGCGCATAGGTTTCCACCACTTCGGTGCGGTAGACCTTGGACAGATGGCTCATCTTCAGCATGGTTGCGTCCTTTGGTGGTGGTGATGCCTTGCCCCCTCCCCTGCACGCAGGGGAGGGGAAAATCGTCAGTTGCTGATCGCGACCGTGGCCGCGCCCTTGAAGTTGTCGGTGCCGGAAATCACGATGCGGTCGCCTTGCTTCAGGCCCTGCAGGATCTCCACCTTGTCGATGCTGCTGGCGCCCACGCGGATCGGGGTCTTCGTCGCGATGCCGTCATGCACCACGTAGGCGTAACCGCCCCCGGATTCGTCGACGAACGAGCCGCGCTGCACGGTCAGCACGTTGTCGCGCCTGTCCAGCAGCACGCGTACCGACAGGCGCTGGTTCTGCCGCAGCTGCTTCGGCGTGTCGCCCTCGAAGCGCAGCCGCGCGGCCACTTCGCCATTGACCACTTCGGGCGAGATCGCGCTGACGATGCCTTTCCAGACATGCCCGTTGCCGCTGATCTCGCCGGTCATGCCGATGCCCAGATCGCGCGCGAAACTTTCCGGCACCTGCATCTCCACCTGCAGCGCGGACAGGTCGATCACGCTGAGCAGCTGCGCGTCCTTGGCCACGGTGGCGCGCTCGGCGACGAACAGCTGGCCGACCTGGCCGTCGACCGGCGATCTCACGTCGAGGTCGTCGACCTGGCGCTTGAGATCGGCCACCAGCAGCAGCTGGCGTTCGTGCGCGAGTTTCTTCGACTGGATATTGAAGTTCAGGCTGGCGTTGTCCATGCCAAGATCGGAACGGGCGTGCTGCGCGGTGATTTCCGCCTTGTCCAGTGCGTCCTGCGCCCGATCGACGTCCATCTGCGGCACCGCACCGAGCTTGAACGCCTTCTGGTAGCGCTCCAGATCGCGCTGCGCGGTCTGCTGGTCGATCTGCGCATTGTCGAACGCCTTCTGCAGCGCCGAACGCTGCTTGCGCGCGTCGATCTGTGCGCGCTGGTAATCCACTTCCATCGCGTCGGCGTTGCTTTCTTCCTGCGCCAGCTTGTTGGTCAGCTCGGGACTGTCGATGGTGGCCAGCACCTGGCCCTTCTTTACCGTGTCGCCGGCATGCACCTTGAGCGTCACCGCACCGCCGGAGGCGGCGTACAAGGTGGGGCTGACCGCCGCCACCACCTTGCCTTCGGCGGCGATGTCGCGCACGAACAGCCCGCGCTCGACGGTGGCGAACGACAGGCGCGAACTGCTGACCGAGCCGGAGGCCGAAAACAGCCGTCCGATGCCCGGTGCCAGCCAGACCAGCAGGACCAGCGCAATCACGCCGCTGCCCAGCAGGATCAGCTGGCGCCGGCGATCGGGTTTGACCTCGACCAGTCGATCGGTTGCGGAGGTGTCGCGTATCATCAATGCCTTCCCCGACCGCATGCAGTGCGGCGCCACACGCAGTCAGCAATCCGCGTGCCAGCCGCAGGCCGCCGTTATTTCAACGACTTGGCCGGCAGCAGGCGATGTGCGTGACTGTCCGCGGACAATGCCACGGACAAGCCGGACGCACGTCGGCACGTCCACCCGGCAATCCGCTCATCGGCCGCTTCGCGCAACCGCCCGCAACGTCACGATTCGCCGATTCAGGCCGCCCCGACAATCCGCCGGATGCGCTCGGCGATGGCCGTATCCAGGCGCGGCAAAACATCCAGCGCAGCCAGGTTCTGCTCCAGCTGCCCGCGCCGGCTGGCGCCCAGCATCACGCTGGAGACGTGCCGATTGAGCAGGCACCACGCGATCGCCAGCTGCGCCAGGCTGGCACCGAGCTCGTCGGCGATCGGCTGCAGCGCGCGCACCTTGCCGATGCGCTCGTCGCCCTGCCCGAGCACGCTCTCGCGCAGCCATTCGTACCCGGGCTGGGCCAGCCGCGAACCGGCCGGCACGCCGTCGTTGTATTTGCCGCTGAGCAGGCCGGACGCCAGCGGCGACCAGATCGTGGTGCCCATGCCGTAGGCGTCGTACAGCGATGCGTATTCCACCTCCACCCGTTCGCGATGCAGCAGGTTGTACTGCGGCTGCTCGACCACCGGCGCGCAGAGGTGGTGTTCGCGGGCGATGCGGTGCGCCTCGCGGATCGCCGCGGCCGGCCATTCGCTGGTGCCCCAGTACAGCACCTTGCCCTGGCGGATCAGCATATCCATCGCCGCCACGGTTTCCGCGATCGGCGTGTCCGGGTCGGGACGATGGCAGAAATACAGATCCAGGTAATCGACCCGCAGGCGCTGCAAGGCCTGGTGGCAGGCCTCGATCACATGCTTGCGCGACAGCCCGCGCTGGGTCGGCAGCGGGTGCTCGACCGCACCGAAAAACACCTTGCTGGAGACGCAGTAGCTGTCGCGCGGAAAGCGCAGGTCGGCGATCACGTCGCCCATCAGCTGCTCGGCCACGCCGTTGTTGTAGGTCTCGGCGTTGTCGAAGAAATTCACGCCGTGGTCGTGCGCCAGCGCCAGCATGTCGCGCGCCTGCGCCCGATCGACCTGCCGGCCGAAAGTGACCCACGCGCCGAACGACAGCGCGGACAGTTGCAGGCCGGTGGTGCCGAGGCGGCGGTATTGCATGGGAGGCTCCTGCGGGAACGGGGAACATTGGAAGCATGCCCAGCGTTGCGTCGCCATGTCCACCCGTGAGCCCCGTGTCACGCTGCCGGTACCGGCGGATCGGCGTATTCTGGCCGCCTGCCCACACGCCTTTCCGGAGGAACATCCCATGTCGAAGATCCATGGCTGGGCCGCCAGCGCACCGGGCAAGCCGCTCGCACGGCAGGCTTTCGACGTGGGCGGGCTCGGCGCCGAGGAGGTCGAGGTCGCCGTCGACTACTGCGGCATCTGCCACTCCGACCTGTCGATGATCCACAACGAGTGGGGCGCGTCGCGCTACCCGTTCATCCCCGGCCACGAGATCGTCGGCCGGGTGACGGCGGCCGGTTCGCTGGCCAGGGGGCTGCGCGTGGGCCAGCGCGTGGGCATCGGCTGGACCGCCGGCAGCTGCATGCACTGCCGGCCCTGCCTGTCCGGCGACCAGAATCTTTGCGGCGAGCTGGTGGCCACCATCGGCGGCCGCCACGGCGGCTTCGCCGACACCGTGCGCGCGCACTGGGCGTGGGCGATCCCGCTGCCCGAGGGCATCGACCTGGCCAGCGCCGGCCCGCTGCTGTGCGGCGGCATCACCGTGCTCAAACCCTTCCTCGAATACGACATCAAGCCGACCGCCCGCGTCGGTGTGGTCGGCATCGGCGGGCTCGGCCACATGGCGGTGAAGTTCGCCGCCGCCTGGGGCTGCGAGGTCACCGCGTTCACCTCCACCATGGCCAAGGCCGACGAGGCGCGCGGCTTCGGCGCCCACCGCGTGGTGGCCAGCCGCGACGGCGATGCCATCGCCGCGATCGCCGGCTCGCTCGACCTGCTGCTGGTCACCGTCAACGTGCCGATGGACTGGAGCGCACTGCTCGGCACGCTCGCCCCGAAAGGCCGCATGCACGTGGTAGGCGCCGTGCTGGAGCCGATCCCGGTACCCGCATTCAGCCTGATCGGCAAGCAGCGCGAGGTCTCCGGCTCGCCCACCGGCTCGCCGGTCGACATCGCCCGCATGCTCGACTTCGCCGCCCGCCACGACATCCGCCCGCAGGTGGAGATGTTCCCGATGAGCAAGGTCAACGAAGCGCTCGCCCATCTCGAAGCGGGCAAGGCGCGTTACCGGATTGTGCTGGAGGCGGGGAGCTGAGGGCGATTCCCATCAGGGCATTGCGCGCACTTGCCCGCCCTTTGCAGCTCAAGAAACGCGGCCCGGGGCCAAGGCCCGGAGCGAATCAGGTTCCGTCATGTCTCCGGAACCAAGTGCATCAGACGTCACAGATCGCGAAGGATTCGTCTCCTGCGTGATGTTTACGTGGAATGAGGCAATGCTACATTTCTGCTTCGACCAACCGGATGAAAAGGAAAAAGCTAATGAAACGTACAATCCATAAGGCCTTGTTCATGGTGATGACCATCGCATGTGCCGGCCCTGTGTTCGCGCAGCAGCAGTCCAGCACGGGACTGGGCAGCGCATGGCCGACCGACGCCCGCGACGTCAGTCGCATGCCGGGGCTCCATGCCTATGCATGGGTTAGGTCCGGCGTGGAATATGTCCAGATCAACGATGCTGCTGGTAATGTGCTGATTGCTGTCGCCACGGCCAACGGCGCGTTTCTTCCCTTGCCGATGGGGCGCGATGCCACTAGCCTCGAAACGCTTCCAGCAGGCACGTCGTCCCAGACACCGGCAACCGGGGGGGTGACTGTTTACCAGGATCCTTCCGTAGTGATTACGGCAACGCCGCAGAGCAACGGCGCGCTCCTGTTCACGGCAGCTTCGACCTGCACCAACCCCGTCGAATGCACTACTCACTTCAACTAGGAATCGGCCAGGTGGCGTGCTCGACAGCCGCCACCCATTCCGGCGGACAGGCTTTGGGCTCCCGCAGCAAGGCACTGATGCACTCGCCATGTGCCTTGTGGCGTATGTGCGTTATCCCCTCATACAACGCCGCCCGGGTCTTCACGGCGTCAATGCCCAGGCCGGTCGCAGCCAGTTGCTGCACAAGGGGGATGCCATCGATGCGATGAGTTGGATCGTCGGCGAATTTCGCTTCGATACGAACCACGACCCATCGAAACGCGCCACGCTCGCCGCTGCGCAGGTGCACGCTCACGTTTTGAACGCCGTGCGTGGCGCACAGATGACTCACCCCTTCACTCACCATACGGTGAAGCGTGAGTTGCAGGGATGGCGAGAGACGATGGATGGAGCCTTGTGTATCGCACCAATAACCGATGCGATGAGCGTCGAGAGCCCGAGCGATGCCTCCCTGCCGAAGCGCGGCTCGAAGGCCCTGTTCCCTCAACGATACGGGATACAGGCTATCGAGCAATTGGAACAATTGTTCTCGCGTCACCATGGTGCGGCGCCGAAGCTCTCGAGTGTCGTCCAGATGGCCGCGCCGACGCAACAACTGGTCCAGCAACAGCTCATCTGTAGCTTGCACCGTTTCACTGACACGTTCCAACCCCCGCGCGCTCTGCCGAAGTTGAGCCTCGCAGTGCGCTTGCATGCGCCAGGCCAGCTCGAAGGATTGGCGGTCACGCTTGTGGTGCGCTCCGTTCTGTTGGTGTAGTGCCGCGATCCGCCCGCCGAACAGAAGCATCGTACTGGTTGCAAACGCCACGAACACTTCCGCTTGCAACGTGGATGTGTCGTAGAGATGGGGCATCGTCACCGCGACAGCGACGCTCCCCATCGTGCCCCCAATGGCCGCCCCGTGCCAGCCATGACGGAGGGCAAGCCACACAACGGGCAGGAACATCACCATGCGGGCGATGGACCGTGAGCCTTCGCTCGAGGCGTCGAGGCCCAGCCATACAAGGAGCGCCAACGCCGGCAGCACAAAAGCCGCTGTTTCCATCGCCAATGAGCTATGCAGCACGCGTTTGAGGGCATCTGGCCAACGTGTCGCCCCCTTCGCCCGCCCCTGCCAGACCAGGAGCACCAGAGGCGCGACGGTCAGCACCCCCAAATAATTGCCAATGAACCACCGCGCCCCGTCGACTCCATAGTTGATGGGTGGAAAATTGGCAGGCACCTCAGCGGTCGACAGCGTAACGAGATAGGCCGAGGTCCAGATCGCGGACACGACTACTGCGCATGCCAGCACCGTGGCAAGGCGGACGGGTCCATGGGCAGGGATCATGCCCAGACGATCGCGGCCAAACTTGACGATCGGCATCGCCATCGCCAAGGGAGGGACGAACATCAGACCAGACCAGACCCAACCGAAGGTATCGAGACACGAGAGGCTTGCATACGCTACCGGACCCATTTCGCCGACAACCAGCGCGGGCCAGAAACGATAGGGGACAAGCAGCAGCACAGAGTAGCGATAGCCGGCAAAAAGGATCCAGTGCGACCACGACACTTGCCGAAGCAGCAGATACCCCAAGGCATAAACTACTGCGACTGCCGCGTGACGCACCCCTGCGTGCCATCGTGATTTCTGACTCATTCGGCAACCCCCTGGCGAACGGATCTTCCTCGGCAACGGCGACATGGAACGAGCCGCATATTGTGATTATGTCAGTAGATTAGCGCAGAAAATGCGAAGTCAGACACGAGGTGCCTCGCCCGTGAGCGCCCATCGTTCCCGGCCGCACGATCGCCTTCCCTGACATTTGCTACTCCCCAGTCGCCAATGCTCCGATCTCAAGCCTCCCGCTCGGCACTGTAGCTTGTAGGCCGGATGCGCATGCGGTCCGGCTCGCTTTGTCGTGGAAGAATCCATGAGTTGCCAAACCCGGCAAGCGGACACGGCCGGCTGCACATAGCCTGCAATCTCCGTCGCGTGAGAATCGTGCCAAAGAAAATGGGCCAGGTTCGCCAGCCAGCGAACCCGGCCCATTTTCGGCTCGAATCGATCAGTACGTGTACTTCACCGATGCGCCGGCGCCCCAGTCCGGACTGCCATCGGCCGCGCCGCCGAGGACATAGCTCTGCAGCCGCAGATTGTCGCTGAACCTGTGGTTCCAGTAGGCGGCAAGTTCGCTCTGCTGGGCGCCGCCGGCGGCGATTTTCTCGCGGTAGTAGTAGTAGGAGCCGAAGTTGTTGTTGCTGTCGAACCTGTAGTCCACGCCCAGGTTGGCGTTGTAGCCGTTCTTCAGCCTGATGTACTGGGAACTGCCGTACTTCATCCAGCCCATGCCGCCGAACGGCGTCCACTGGCCGTAGACCTTGTAAGTGTCCAGCGAGACGCCGTAATCGTTCTTGCCGGTTCCCAGGCCCTTGTTCTCGTCGGCGGTACCGAATTTCACCTTGCCGGTGAGCACGAGACCGAAGCTGCGGTCGGCACTGGAAAACAGGTTGTAGCCGGCCGAGGCGACGATGTCGCCGAGCCCCGAGGCCGAGCCATTGGTCGTGGTGGTTGCGGTGCCGCCGGAGCCGGTGGACCCGCCGCCGAGGATGTTGCCGCGCCCCCGTCCCCGTCCCAACGGGTTGATGTTGTCGACCAGGCCGGTGCCGGGAATGACGCTGCCCGATCCGCTGACGCCGATGTACGGGACGATGAGCTTGAAGGTCCAGCGATCACTCTCGTAGGCCGCGGTCAGCGGTACCGACCAGATATCGGTCGTGGTGCCGGTGCCGTACTTGCCGCTGCTGTAGTTCGCGCCACCGCTGATGCTGAAGTGGCCGTTGCTGCCCCCGGTATCGGCGGCATGGACCGCGGGTGCGCCGAGCAGCAGGAGGCCGCCGAGAACCATCCAGTATTGTTGGTTGTTCATGCTGTGGGGATCCCTTGAAAATCATGAGAACAGACACGGACCCGGCAGCAAGGTACCGGATCCGTGGAGAAACGCAGCGGATATCAGCCGCCCGGACGGCCGGCGTGCGATGGAATGTCGGGCCGCTGCGGCAATTGCGGGCGCTGCGGCAACTGTGGACGCTCCGGCAACTGCGGCCGCTCCGCTCCGCCCAGCCCGGTTGGGTGGTCGGTACTCAGGCCGGTGGGATGGTCGGTACTCAGGCCGGTGGGATGGTCGGTACTCAGGCCGGTGGGATGGTCGGTACTCAGGCCGGTGGGATGGTCGGTACTCAAGCCGGTGGGATGGTCGCTGCTCAGGCCCTTGTTGAAATCGACACTGGCAACATTGGCGCTGGCATTGGCATCGGCATTGGCGTGACCGCTGGCCGCAACACCCGCTGCTTTCGGCGAACGCATGACGTCGCCCAGCCTGAAGCCCATGCCGTTGGCGATCTGACCCCAGCCTTCGCCGGACGCCCGGGCGGCCAGCACGCCCTGGAGGTCGACGGTGCTGCCGTCAGCCAGGGTCAAGGTGCCGCCATTGAGCGCAGCGGCAATCTCGTCGGCAGTCGGGTCGGTAATGCCGGCATTGGCCAGACTCGCCTCGGCCAGCGACAGTGCGATTTTCACGTTGCCATAGCCCATCTGGCCGGTGGCCGGCTGGAACGTGACCTGGCTGGTGGTGCTGGTACCGTCGGGGTTCAGGGTCGTCTGATCGAGCGCGACGGCCGTACCGTTGCGCAGCCCGTTGACCAGCGCCTGCGCATTGGTGTCCGAACCGGCGAAGGCGGCGAACTCGCTGCCCAGCCGGGTCGATTCCGGGTTGGTGGCGGTCGTTGCTGTGGTCGTATCCGTGCTTGTATCAGTCGTCGTGCTGGTCTGTGCCATTGCCGGTGTCATGGCCAGTGCAGCAAGTACCGCTGCACAGACGAGCGTGAGGGTGAGGTTACGGGTTTTCATGAGTGGCTCCAGTGCTCGCGATGGATCTGTGACTTGCACGACCCATTACGTCCGGGCTCCGGGGATCCTTCCTTGCTGTCAGGTTGCGTTCGGAATGCGTTCAGCCAGGAGCCTGTCGGGCTTTGGCAGTCGAGGCGAGAATTCGGCTGTGCGAGGACCGACAACGACGCTTCGCCGGCCCACGGTGGTTCCATGGGTCAAGAAGCTGCAGAAACAGGGACCGCACAGACGGATTCGCAGCCCGGCCGACCAAAGTCCGACAGGTTCCTATGGCGACAGCAAACCGTAGCCGTAGCGTGTGTCGCGGCCCGGGGGGCCAAGGTCGCGGGCCTCACTGGCCAGGCGCCGCAGGATCTGCGCCGCCGCACCCACGCGCGGCGCGTCCAGCAACTCGGCAGCCCTTCGCGCCACGATCGGTGCCGCGAACGACGTGCCGCGCAAGGCGTCGCGGCCGCGGCCGACCACACCCGACGCGCAGAAGGCGACCTGTTCGCCGCTGCCGGACTCCGGCAGCACGCGATCGTGCGCGTCGACACCGCTGACGCCGATCACCCCGGGGTAGGCCGCCGGGAACAACGGTGGCGCCGCCGGCCCGTCGTTGCCGACCGCACTGACCAGCACGTGGCCGCGCGCGATCATCGCCTGCACCGCTCGCGCGAGCACCGGGTTGTCGGGGCCGACCAGGCTGATGTTGATCACCGGCACCCGCTCGCGCGCCATCCAGGCAAGCGCGTCCACCAGGCTCGAAGTCGCGCCGCCGACCTTGTCGCCGCACCACAGGTCGGCCGCGTAAAGCGTATCGCCATCGCCATCCACAAGGCGTGCGGCCACTACCGTGCCATGCTTCGATACGTTCGGCCTCGTGCAGCCGTGTCGCTCGATCCGGGCGTGTGCCAATGCCGGGTCGGCCGGGTCCACGCCGCCGTCGATCAATCCCACGCGTCGCGGCATGCCGGCCGATGGCCTTGTCGCCGGCGTGTCGTCCGGAACGGCCCCGCCGTCGCCCGCGGGCAGGTAGATGTGCTGGTAGGCGAAGGTCGCGTTCGGTGCGGCCTGCTGCAACGCGTGCATCGCCTCGGCCTCGCTGCGCCCAAGGGCATCGCGCAGGACCGCCAGGTCCAGTCCCAGCACGGCGTCCGCCGGCGCCGGACGGTCGGCGGCGAATCCGTGCGCCTGCACGGCATGGAGTTGCCGGCGCGACAGGCCCAGGGCGAGAAATTCGCCGCGCAGAACCGGCTCGCCCTGCGGGTCGACCGCCACACGTCCGGGCTCTTCGCGCAGCAGGGTCCTGATCTGCGACCGACGCGTGACGGCCGGCGGCCCGTGCAGCAGGTGATCGAGATGTTGCAGCGACGGAACCGGAGCCATGCCCGGCATGCCCACCCCGCCGGGTACGTGAGGCACGTGGGGAACGCCGCGCGGCGCGGCTGGCGGCAGGCTGGGCATGCCCCCGCCGGGGAAGTGCATGGCGCCGGGCGGCCCCTGCACGGGACCGTGCAGCTGTGCCCGCGCAGGTGTCGCGCCGCCCAGGGCAAAGGCGATCATCAGCAACGCAATCAGCACGGCAATCGGGCGCTGCATCGGCATGGCGGAAGCGGTCGGGAGTCAGGCGTCAGGATGCTAGCATTCGCTGGCTTTACGCACCCGAACCGCACTTTCGTGCGCGAGGGAAGGAATCCCCCCCTTCAAACGTAATGGAAAGGCAATACGTGGATCCGAACCAGGCCGTGCGCGAAGGATTGCCCCCGCTGCTGCCGCGCCTGCGCCGGCTGGCGCGGGCGCTGGCGGGACAGGCCGCCGATGCCGACGACCTGGTGCAGGTGGTGATGGAGCGGGCACTGGCCCGGGCGGCGCAATGGCGGCCCGACGCCGCACTGGACAAGTGGGTGTTTGCGATCGCGCGCAACGCCTGGCGAGACGAGTTGCGCGCACGCGGAAGGTCGCAGCGCCTGTTCGCCGCCGGGGAAGCCGGCACCATGACCGCCGACGGAACCAGCGCGCCCGTGCAGAAGCTGGAGCTGGCAGCGGCGCTGGCGACGCTGCCGCCGGATCATCGCGAAGTGGTGGCCCTGGTGCTGGTCGAGGGTCTGTCGTACAGCGAAGCCGCCGAGCTGCTGCAGGTGCCGGTGGGAACCGTCACCAGCCGTCTGGCGCGTGCCCGCGCCAGCCTGCAATCCCATCTCGGGAAGGACACATGAACTCGATCGACGAAGACACATTGCAGGCTTACGTGGACGGCGAGCTCGACGCGGCCGGCACCGCGCGGATCGACGCCGCGCTGGCGCACGACGAGGTGCTGGCGCGCCGCGTGCGGCAGGCACGGGCATTGCGCGCGCAAGTGCAGGCCGCGTTCGACCCCGTGCTCGAAGAACCGGTGCCGCCGCGCCTGTCGGCACTGTTGCAACCGCCCTCCCCGCCGGCAGCGGCAGCGACAGCGGCCACGCCACTCGCCACAGCTGCAGGCCGACGTGGATTCGGCGCGGGTCGACGCCGCACGCCCCGTCACTGGTTGATGCCGACCGCCGCGGTCGCCGCGTCGATCGCGGTACTGGCCGTGGCGCTGTGGTGGCGCCCCGGCGACGGCCTGGTGCGCGTGCACGACGGCCGCCGGTTCGCTGCGGGCGCCTTGTCCGACACGCTCGACCACGCCCTGGCGAGTGAGCCCGACCCGCGCGCCCCGATCCGCATCGGCCTGAGCTTCCGCAGTGCCGACGGGCGCATTTGCCGTACCTTCATCGACCGCGCCAGGCCGGCGATGGCTGGCCTGGCCTGCCATGACGACGCGGGCGGCTGGTCGCTGCCCGTGCTCGGCGCAGCTGAAAAACCCGCAGGCGGCGAACTGCGGCAGGCCGCCAGTGACCTGCCCCGCGACGTCCGGGCCGCGGTCGACGCACGCATCCGCGGCGAAGCCTTCGACGCGCAGCAAGAGCGCGCGGCGCGCGACGCCGGCTGGCGCTAGGACGTAGGCGAGGCGACACGGGACACACGGCGCATCAGAACGCCATGTCGAACGCCACCTCGCCCTCGACGCCAATCCGGTACGCCGATACGCGGCGCTCGAAGAAGTTGGCGAGCTCCTGCACGTCCTGCAGATCCATGAAGTCGAACGGATTTCCGGTGCCGTATTTTTTCGGCATGTCGAGCTGGACGAAACGCTGGTCGGCGCAATATTCGAGGTACTGGCGCATCGCCTTGGGCGACAGCCCGGTGACGCCGCCGGAAAGCACGTCCTGCGCAAAGCGGGTTTCGCAGTCGATCGCCTCTTCCATCATGGCCTCGACCTGCGCCCGCATGGTGTCGTCGAACAGCTCGGGTTCCTGCTCGCGTGCGGTGCGCACGACCTCGAACGCGAACGCCATGTGCCCGCTCTCGTCGCGGAACACCCAGTTGGTGCCGGCCGCCAGGCCATGCAGCAAACCGCGCGAGCGCAGAAAATAGACGTAGGCGAACGCGGCATAGAAGAACAGACCCTCGATGCAGGCGGCGAAGCAGATCAGGTTGAGCAGGAACTGCCGGCGATGCGCGCGCGTTTCCAGCCGGGGCAGATCCCGGATCGAGTCGATCCACTTGAAACAGAATTCGCCCTTGGCACGGATCGAGGGGATGTTCCCGATCGCCGCGAACGCCTTGTTGCGTTCGGCCGGGTCGGGAATGTAGGTGTCGAGCAGGGTGAGATAGAACTGTACGTGCAGTGCTTCCTCGTAGAGCTGGCGCGACAGGTACATGCGCGCTTCGGGCGCATTGACGTGCTGGTACAGGTTCAATACCAGGTTGTTCGACACGATGGAGTCGCCGGTGGCGAAAAACGCCACCAGGCGCTGGATCAGATGGCGGTCGGCCGGCGACATCTTCGACGCCAGATCGCCGGCGTCCATCGAGAAGTCCACCTCCTCCACGGTCCAGGTGTTCCTGATCGCGTTGCGGTACATCTCGTAGAACACGGGGTAGCGCATCGGGCGCAGGGTGAGTTCGAAGCCGGGGTCGAGGATGTGGGCGTTGCGGCGGGGTTGGGCGGACATGGCGCTTCCTCTGGGTGGTTCGCGGCCGGTGGGCACGGATGGTTTTGATCGTCATCCCAGCGTTCGCTGGGATCCAGTGACTTCAGCCCTTGCCTACGAGACGTGTCGGTAAAAGGCGCTGGATCCCGGCGTTCGCTGGGATGACAATGTAGAGGTCAAGGAGTGATGAATCGGCTTGATAGATGAGGGAGGTCCGCCAGCCATGTGTCTACCTGCTAACCAGCGGCCGCAATGGCACGCTGTATGTCGGCGTGACCTCGAATCTCCCCGTCCGCATCTGGCAACACCGGAACCACGTCGTTGAAGGATTCACCAGCCGACATCACGTGCACGACCTCGTCTGGTTCGAGATGCATGAAACGATGGAGTCCGCGATCACCCGCGAGAAGGCGATCAAGGCATGGAAGCGAGCGTGGAAGATCGAGCTCATCGAGAAATCCAATCCGTATTGGCGCGACTTGTATGCGGAGATTTGCGGCTGAACCCCTGCCGTCATCCCAGCGAAAGCTGGGACCCAGTGACTTCCACGCGCTCCGAAGAGGCACTGGATCCCAGCTTTCGCTGGGATGACGGGTGGGGCTTATTGACAGGCCTCGCAGTACCCGGGGTTTTCCAGCGAGCAGACGACGGCGGCTTTGGCCTGCGCCTGATCCGCCACTGTGGTCTTGGCGATCTTGGTCGCCGGCCGCGAGCGCAGGTAGTAGGTGGTCTTGATGCCTGCCTTCCACGCGTACATGTACATCGAGCTGAGCTGGCCGATGTTCGGGTTTTCCATGAACAGGTTCAGCGACTGGCTCTGGTCGATGTACGCGGCACGCGCGGCGGCCAGTTCGATCAGCGACTTCTGCGGCAATTCCCACACCGTGCGGTAGATCGCGCGAAGGCGTTCCGGGATCGCCGCGATGCCCTGGATCGATCCCTCGGCCAGCTTGATCGCGTCGCGCACGTCGCTCGTCCACAGCCCGAGTGTCTTGAGTTCGTCGGCCAGATGGCGGTTCACCTGCAGGAAATCGCCGGACAGCGTCTCGCGCTTGAACAGGTTGCTGACCTGCGGCTCGATGCATTCGTAGCAGCCGGCGATCGAGGCGATCGTGGCGGTGGGCGCGATCGCGATCAGCAGCGAGTTGCGCAGGCCGCCGGCCTTGATCCGTTCGCGCAATGCGTCCCATCGTGCGCCGTCGTGCGGCGCGGCATGCGGCCAATAGTCCAATTGCAGCTCGCCGCCCGACGCGCGGGTTTCGGCGAAGCCTGGATGGGCGCCTTCGATTTCGGCCAGCTCGCACGACATGGTCAGTGCATGGAAATAGATCTCCTCGGCGATGCGCGTGGACAACGCCAGCGCGTCGTGCGAATCGAACGCCAGCCGGAGCTTGAAGAACACGTCCTGCAAGCCCATCACGCCCAGGCCGACCGGGCGCCACTTCAGGTTGGCGGTACGTGCGCTGTCGATCGGATAGAAGTTGAGGTCGATCACCCGGTCGAGCTGGCGCACCGCGGTGCGCACGGTCGAGGCCAGGTGCCCGAAATCGAAACTCCCGTCGACGACATGCCTGGCCAGATTCACCGAACCGAGATTGCACACCGCCGTCTCGCCGGCCGAGCTCACCTCCAGGATCTCGGTGCACAGGTTGGACAGGTGGATCACGTTGCCCGGCCGGGCCGTCTGGTTGCCGGTGGCGTTGCAGCGGTCCTTGAAGGTCATCCAGCCGTTGCCGGTCTGCGCCAGCGTGCGCATCATGCGCGCGTACAGTTCGCGGGCCTTGACGGTTTTCACGGCCAGGCCGTCGGCCTCGGCCTGGCGATACGCGGCATCGAACGTCTCGCCCCAGCTGTCGACGAAATGCGGCACCACCTTCGGGTCGAACAGCGACCAGTCGCCGTCGCGCTCGACCCGGCGCATGAATTCGTCGGGAATCCAGTTGGCGATATTGAGGTTGTGCGCGCGGCGGGCGTCGTCGCCGGTGTTGTCGCGCAGTTCGAGGAAATCCTCGATGTCGGCGTGCCAGGACTCCAGGTACACGCAGGCTGCACCCTTGCGCTTGCCGCCCTGGTTCACCGCCGCGACCGACGCATCCAGCGTCTTCAGCCACGGCACCAGGCCGTTGGAATGGCCGTTGGTGCCGCGGATCAGCGAGCCGCGCGAACGCACGCGCGAGTAGGCCAGGCCGATGCCGCCGGCGAACTTGCTGAGCTTGGCCACGTCGGCGTACTTGTCGTAGATCGACTCCAGCGAATCGAGCGGCGAGTCGAGCAGGTAGCACGAGCTGAGCTGTTCGTGGCAGGTGCCGGCATTGAACAGCGTGGGCGAACTGGCGAGGTACTCCAGCGACGACAGCAGCCGGTACAGCTCCAGCGTCTCGCCGATCTCGTTGCCGCCCAGCGCGCAGGCGACGCGCATGAAGAAATACTGCGGCGTCTCGATCACGCAGCGTTTCGTCGGATGACGCAGCAGGTAGCGGTCGTACACCGTGCGCAGGCCGAAGTACTCGAAGCGGCGGCTGGCCGGCGGGTCGATCGCGTCGTTGAGCTTGCGCGCATTGGCGGCCACGAAGTCGCGCAGGCGGTCGTTGAGGATGCCCAGGCTCGCGCCGCGCGCGACCGACTGCGAGAAGCTCTGGATCTCCTGGCCGCTTACTTCCTTGTCGATGTACGCGCCGAGCAGGCGTGCGGCAAGCTGGCCGTATTCGGGTTCCTCGGCGGTCAGCGCCGCGGCGGTGCGGATCGACAACTGATCCAGCTCCTGCGTGCTGGCACCGTCGTACAGACCGCCGATGGTCTTCAGCGCCACGCGCAGCGGATCGACCGCGTGCAGGCCGTCGGCGCGGCGCGTCACCGCACGCACGATCTTGTTGACGTCGACCATCTCCCGCTGGCCGTTGCGCTTGGTCACGCGCATCTGTGCGGGATTGTGCGGCGGGGTCAGCGCGAACGCCGCCTCGCCTGTCGCCGCGGCGAAAGGCTCGCCCGGCGAACCGGCGGCCGGTTCGGCAGCGGTGTTGCCGGATTCATTCGCACGGGCGGCAATGTGCCCGTGGTCGGCGGTATCGAGAGGATGCATGGCAACGGTTTCCGGCATGGAGTCAAACGCCTGCTCCCGCGCGCAGGGCCTGAAGCGATGGCTGCCGTGGCAAAGTCACAGACAAGCGCCCGGCGGCACCTGTTCTGCGACGCGCTTCCCCACGGAAGCCGTCACTACGCACCGGGACACGCTCGTCCCGATGTGCCGGCAGGTCTTCGGACTTGCGGACGGGGATCTTGCGATCCGCCTACTGCCCATCGCTTCCCGGGCGCCTTGGCCCAGTGCATGTGACGGGTTTCGTTTCCGCTTTACCGCTGCGGGGCAGTTCCGGATTCACACCGGATTCCCTTTTGAGCCTAACCGGCGATCACGTCCGGATGGGCACCGACAGCCACAACATATCGGGTAGCCAAGTAAAGGTCAACCCAACAGGTTGTGTGCAAGTCGGGAAATCCGCCGCATGCAACGAAGCGGATCGAGGGGCGCGATGAACGGGGGTTCACGCCTGTCGGCGGCGATCGCGCCGCCAGGCACACCGCGCTTCCCCGGAATGCCGCGCAGAGGCTTTACAGCGCGGCGTGGCCAGGTTTGCCTGTACGGATCGGGTTTCAGCCGCGACCGGCCGTCATGGGCCGAACATAGGCCTGCCCGGCCGTCAACAGGACGGCTGAGGACAACCCGCGACCGGAATCGACCGCTCGCCCGGTACAGTTATCGATACGAAAAGAGAGCGTGTCATCAGCCACCGGACCCAGAGAGGATGGCCCAAACAGCCATGGCTCGGAAGCAGACCGCTTTTTGCCCGTCATCCCAGCGAAACCGCCTTTTGCTCGTCATCCCAGCGAAAGCTGGGATCCAGTGTCTTTAGCTCGCGCGTGCCCTGCATCGGGCGTCTTCGAGCGAAGAGCGAAGTCGCTGGATCCCAGCTTTCGCTGGGATGACGAACCAGGTTGACCAGCTTCGCTGCTGAGAAGCGCCTCGCCGGGATGACGGGCGTAAACGCGGGAATGTCGCGACGATAGAGATGTGATCAAGAGACAGCCTCCAGCCAGGGAAAGATGTCAGCGGCACTTTTCGGGACGAGGCCCTGCGCGGCGACGGAGGCAACCAGGACGGTCATCCTCCATCGATCCGGTCCCATTCCCCGCCGGTCGCGGACTGGACCGTCGGCGCTCCCGATCGCCAGGAGTCCGGAGGCATCCAGCTCGCCAGCCAGGCGGGAATCTCCTCGGCCGGCATCGGCTCGGCGATGGCGTAACCCTGCAACCGCCGACAGCCCAGCGAGATGAGGGTCTCGCCCTGGGCCTCCGACTCGATGCCTTCGGCGATCACCGTGATCCCCAGCAGCAGGGCCGTGGTCAGGATGCCGGTGGCGATCGCGATGTTGCGGGGATCGACGAGGATGTCCCGCACGAAACTCTGGTCGATCTTCAGCGTGGTCACGTCCATCTGCTGGACGTGACTGAGCGAGGCGCTGCCGGTGCCGAAATCGTCCAGGCTCACGTTCACCCGCCGCGCACGGCACTCGTCGATGACCAGGCGGGCCCGGGCGGGATCGAGCAGCGGGCCGGTTTCGGTGATCTCGATGCCCAGCATGGCGCCATCGAGCGTCGGGTGCGCGGCCAGCGCCTGATCGATATCTTCGAGAAAATCCGGGTGCATCAGGTGCCGGGTGCTGATGTTGACCGCCACCGGCAGCCGTATCCCCCGCGCCAGCCAGGCAGCGCTGGCACGCAACGCGGCATCCAGCACATGGCGACCGATCGGCCGCGCAAGCCGGGTGTCGTCGAGGGCGTGGTGGAACCGTACCGGCGGCAACAGGCCGATCGTGTCATCGCGCAGCCGCAGCAGGGCCTCCACACCGATGACGCGCGAAACAGCGGACCGGACGTCGATCGCGACGATCGGCTGGAACAGCAGCACCAGACTGCCATCGTCCAGCGCACCGGCCACGCGGGCCTTCATCGAGCGCTGTTCCATCTCGGCAAGTTCGATCGCCGCGGAGTACAGCTGGTCGTGGTCGCGCCCCTGGCCCTTGGCGACGAACATGGCCAGATCCGCGTGGCGCACGAGCGTTTCCGCGTCGACATTGTCCTGGGGATACAGCGTCAGGCCCACGCTGGCGGACAGGTGCAGCACCTCGCCTTTCCACGACAACGGGGCACGGATGGCTTCGAGGATGCGGGCGCTCGCCAGGTGCATCTCCTGCGCGCTGCCCAGACCGACAAGCAGGATGGCGAACTCGTCGCTGCCCAGCCGGCCCACGACGTCGCCGTCGTCCAGCGCATTGCCGATCCGTCGCGCAATCTCGTTCAGGACCTCGTTGCCTGTGGCGTGTCCGAGCTGGTCGTTGACGTGTTTGAAGTCGTCGAGGTCGATCACGCCGACTGCCAGCAGCGCCCGGTGGCGCTGCGCCTGACCGAGCGATCGTTCGAGCAGTTCGAGGAACAGCCGGCGGTTGGGCAACGCGGTCACCGGATCGTAGTAGGCCAGCCGCTCGACTTCCGCCTCCTGCGCCTTGCGTTCGGTGATGTCGATCAGATGCCACACGCGTCCGGATGGCCGGCCCTCGAGCATCAGCGGCGCGAAGCTGCGCAGATACGTGCGCCCGCGGCTGATCGCAATCTCCTCGGTCTCCACCGGCTCGGCGCGCTCGATAATGGCACTGATGCGGTTGAGCTCGCGCTCGGGATCCGCGTAGGCCATGCGGACCCTTTCGTCGAGCTGGGTCGCGGACAGCCCGATCAGCTGCCCGGGTTCCTCGGACAGGTCGAACATCCGGCACAGCGTGGCATTGCAGAACTGCACCCGGTCGGTCATGTCCATCACCAGCACGCCCGCGTAGCGGCTGTCGAGGATCGCCTGGAAGCGGCGCAGATTGAGCTTGAGCTGCTGTTCGGCCAAGTCCTGTGCCTTCCTGGCGCGCAACTGTTCCAGCCCCAGGCTCAACTCCCTGGCGATCTCCTCGAAAACCCTCGTCTGCGCGCCCGAAAACGCATCTTCGGCCTCCGCACCGATCACGATCACGCCGGCCACCTGCCCGCGCAGGCGCAGCGGAAGGCCGAGCAGTGCGCCCAGTCCCAGCCTGCGGGCATGGCTGACCCCGGTTTGCTCGTCGTCCTCCCTGGTCAGTTTCATCACCGGTTCGCCGGACCGGATCACCATCGCGCTCATGCTCGAGGAAACCTCGGGGTCGGCAAGGTCGAGCCTCAGCGAGCGGTAGGTTTCGGCGCCACGCCCGGCGTGTGCGCGCAGTTCCAGTGTCTGCGCCGGGTCGTTCGCCAGCAGGCCCATCCAGCACACCGGATACGCCCCCACATCCACCACCACGCGGCAGGCCTCGCGGAGCAGGGCATCCTCCGTGCCGGCATGAGTCGCGACCTTGAGCGTCTCGCTCAGCAGCTGCAAGGCGCGCTGACTCCGCTCGGCGGCGAGCAGGGCCTGATCGAGCCGGGCCAGCTGTGCGTCGCCCTCGAGCGCATGACTGATGCTGAGCGCGGCACGTTCAAGCAGCTGCAACAGCTCCGGCGTGAAAAACTCGGAGGCATTCGATCGCAGGATCAGGGCCGCGCGGATCTCGCCGAAGCAGCGCACCGGCACCGCGGCCGAGGATCGGATGCCATGACGGGCATAGCCGGGCCGCAACGCTTCCCGGCCCGGGGCGCCGACGATATCGGGTTCGACGTCGATCCTGCCCTCCCAGAACAAGGGGCGTGCGATCGCCAGCGGCACCGAGTCCGGATAGATATCCTCCTCTCCGGCAGGCACCCTGGAAGGCGCCCGTCTTCGCATGACGCCCGCTGCGTGGTCGATCTCGCCGACCAGCACCAGCAGGGCGCCCACCTGGCGCTCGAAAATATCCACGACCCCGTCATACAGCGCCTGCGGCTGCGGCATCGACGCGACGAGATCGCCGATGTCGGCCAGCACCGCGTAGAAGCGCTCCATCGGGACCGGCGCAGGTGCATGCGTGGGTGGGATAGTGGGCGAAGTCATGGATGATCCGGAAGCCGCTCCTTGCAAGGTAGCCGCGAAAGCCCGTCGATGGAAATCGATCGTACTCTTGCGGACAGACGCCATGGGTCAGCGCAGCAGCAGCAACCCCAGCGCCAGCACGAGTGCGGCGAACACGCCCGCCGCCACATCGTCCGCCATCACCCCGATGCCGCCCTTGAGGTGGCGGTCCAGCCGGCGGATCGGCCCCGGCTTCCACACGTCGAACAGACGGAACAGCGCGAAGCCGGCGGCAGGCATCCACCAGGTCATGCCCGATGCCGGCAGCAGTGCGGGCATCGACAGCGGGATCAGCGCGATCCACTGGCCGACGAATTCGTCCCACACCAGGCTGCGGTGGTCGTCGACGCCGAGCGCACGGCCGGCGATGTCGCAGGCGCGCACGCCGAGCGCGAAACCGGCCAGCAATGCCAGCAGATACCACGGCAACGCCAGCCGGCGCAGCAGCAGCCACGGCAGCAGGGCCGCCAGCGAACCGAAAGTGCCCTGGGCGACCGGCGCCAGGCCCGAGCCGAAACCGCAGGCCAGCCAGCCGGCCGGCGTGGCCAGCAGGGCACGGCGTTGTCCGGTCGAGAGGGTTTTCTTCGCGCTCACGCGAAATGCTCCCAGCCCCGGCGATCGATCGGCAACCATGCGCCGTCGGGGCCGCGCACCCGCACGCCCTCGCCTTCGACGATGCGGCCGATGCGCGTCACGCCGCAGCCGAGCCGCGCGAGGTCGGCCTGCACGTCGGCCAGCCGGTGCGCCGGCACGCTGAAGCAAAGCTCGTAATCGTCGCCGCCGGCGAGCGCGAAGTGCAGGGCCGTGGCTTCGTCGTGCAACTGCAGCAGGGCCGGCGAGCGCGGCAGCAGCGCCGCGTCGATTTCCGCGCCGACGCCGCTGGCGCTGCAGACGTGCCCGAGATCGGCGAGCAGGCCATCGGAGATGTCGATGCAGGCGCTCGCCTGAGTGCGCAAGGCCGTACCCGCGGCAAGTCGCGGCAGCGGGCGGCTCAGCCGCGCGATCAGGAAGTCGCGCGCCCTGGCATGCAGGTCGTCGTCGCGCCGAGGCTGCTGCAACGCATTGAGGCCGGCGGCGGCGTCGCCCAGCGTGCCGGTGACCAGGAGCGCGTCGCCGGCGCGCGCGCCGCTGCGCGTGAGCGCCTTGCCCGGCGGCACGAAACCGTGCACGGCGACGCTGACGCACAGCGGCCCCCGCGTGGTGTCGCCGCCGACCAGGGCCAGCCGGTGCGGCTGCGCCAGCTGCGCGAAGCCCGCGGCAAAGCCTTCGACGAAAGCCGGGTCGGCCTGCGGCAGGGTCAGCGCCAGCAGTGCCCAGGCGGGCGTGGCGCCCATCGCCGCCAGGTCGGACAGGTTCACCGCCAGCGCCTTCCAGCCGATGTCCGCCGCGGCGGTGCCGCGCGGAAAGTGCACGCCCTCGACCAGGGTGTCGATCGCCACGGCCAGCTCCTTGCCGGCCGGCACCGCCAGCAGCGCGGCGTCGTCGCCGATGCCCAGGCGGACATCGTCGCGCGACTGCGCCGTGAGCTCGCCGATGCGCTCGATCAGGCGGAACTCCGGCACGGGTTCGCTGGCCGTCAAGACGCATCGCCCTCGCGCGCGAAGACGAGGGTGGGGCTGCCGTGATAGCTGGTTTCCTGCCAGCGCCGAAACCCTGCCTTCTCGGCGACCCGGATCGAGGCCAGGTTCTCCGGCGCGATGATGCACACCTCGCGGCGGTCGCCCAGATGCGCCTGCCCCCAGGCGCTGACCGCCGCCACGGCTTCGCTGGCATAGCCCCTGCCGTGCGCGTGCGTGGCCAGCACCCAGCCGAATTCGAGCATGCCCTCCAGGCTCGGCACGATCTCGCGCTTGAGATCGGCATAGCCGACATCGCCGACATGGCGGCCGCTGGCCTTTTCCTCGACCGCCCAGTAGCCGTAGCCGAGCACGCTCCAGAGCCCGCGGTATTGCAGCAGGCGCTTCCAGACCTCCTCGGCGGTGGATGGCCGGCCGCCGATGTAGCGGACCACCTCCGGATCGGACCAGATCGCCTGGCAGGTCGCGTAATCGCCGGCGCGATGGCCGCGCAGCAGCAGCCGCGCGGTTTCGATCGCCGGCACCGGCCCGACGGACGGGAACCCGGCGACCGCGGCGGGCATCAGCCTCGCTTCTCCACCGCACGCAGCTCGCCGGCCAGCTTGTCCAGCACGCCGTTGACGTAGCTGTGGCCGTGATCGGCGCCGAAGCGCTTGGTGACCTCGATCGCCTCGTTGATCACGACGCGGTACGGCACGTCGGGGCGGAACTTCAGCTCGTAGGCGGCCAGCCGCAGCGCGGCGCGCTCGATCGGATCGATCTGCGCGACCTCGCGGTCGAGGTGCGGGCGCAGGCTCTCGTCGAGTGCGTCGACGTTTTTTTCGACCCCGTGCAGCAGATCCTCGAAGTAGTCCAGGTCGGCCACCTCCATGTCCTGCTCGTGGCGGAACTGCCCGATCACCGCGTTCATGTGGCTGCCGCTCATCTGCCATGCATACAGTGCCTGCAATGCGCGACGGCGGGCGCGCGATCGTGCCTGCATGTCCTGGCCCTGCGGATGATGCTGGGCCATCAGAGCTTTCCGTACAGGTTGACCATCTCGAGCGCGGCCATCGCCGCGTCCGCGCCCTTGTTGCCGGCCTTGGTGCCGGAGCGCTCGATCGCCTGTTCGATGCTGTCGGTGGTCAGCACGCCGAAGCTCACCGGCACGCCGGAATCCAGTGCGGCTTTCGCCAGGCCCTTGGCGCATTCGCCGGCGACATAATCGAAGTGCGGCGTGGCGCCGCGGATCACCGCGCCCAGCGCGATCACCGCCACGTACTTGCCGGAGTGGGCCAGCTTGTGCGCGACCAATGCGGTCTCCCACGCGCCCGGCACGCGGACCAGCTCGATCGCGTCGTCCTTCACGCCGTGGCGCACCAGCACGTCGCGCGCGCCGGCCACCAGCGGTTCCACGACGAAGCCGTTGAAGCGGCCGGCGACGATGGCAAAACGGCCCTTGGGCGTGGCGAAATCGCCTTCGATGATCTTCATGAGATTGACGGTTCCTGTGGGCAAGCCCATGCGGGCCGGATATTTTACGGGTTTTCGGGGGCGAAGGCCGCGGCCGGGCCTTTCAGGTGCGGATAACCGCTCACGTCCAGCCGCGCCGCCTGCCCTTCCACCCGCAACCTCGCGTCAGCGCCGAAGGGTAGGGTGAGCTGCTCGCCGGCGTGTCCGTGCGGCAATCCATCCACCATCGGGATACCGGCAATGGCGCGGATCTGCGCGAATGCGTCGGCCAGGCCATAGCCGTTGTCGCGTGAGCCGGGCCCGCACTGGCTGAAGCTGCCCAGCACCAGCGCGCGCTGCCGGCCCAGCACGCCGGCAAGGTGCAGCTGATAGAGCATCCGCTCGATCCGGTATGGTGATTCGGCCACGTCCTCGACGAACAGGATGCCGCCCTCGATCGACGGGAAATACGGCGTGCCGAGCAGACTGCACAGCACCGCCAGGTTGCCGCCCCACAACAGGCCGTTCACCTCAAGGTGGCCTGCCGTATCGGCAGACCAGGCCAGGCTCATCGCCGGAGAAGTCAGCGTGGCCCAGAACTGCCGCCAGCTGGACTCGCTGCGCGGTTCGGCGCCGATATCGGCCAGCAGCGGGCCGCTGAAGCTGGGCACGCCGCTCTTCGCATACAACGCCAGTTGCAGCGCGGTGAAATCACTGTGACCGACCAGCGCGACGGGCTGGCCGCGCAGGCGTTCGCCGAGTGCGGCATAGTCCAGATGCGGCAGCAGACGGCCCGCGCCGTAGCCGCCGCGGCTTGCCAGTGCGATATCCGGCAACACATCCATCGTCGCCAACGCGTTGATGTCACCCGCCCGCTCGGCGTCGCCGCCGGCGAAACGCAGCTCGGTGCGCGCCAGCACCTCGACGCCGTCCACCGTGCAACCGGCAGCGCGCAGGCGCGCCACGCCGCGACTCATCGCCGCGGGATCATGGGCATGGCCGGAAGGGGCGATGAGGCGGATGCGGGTGGCGGTCATGGGCTTGGCCGGCAAGGGAAAACCGGATTATGCGGGGACTCGGGCAAGGGCAACATGGCGCAACGCTGGCACGGACAGGGCAAATCCCGGCAGGAGCCCGCTGGCGGGCGATGCTTTCGGCTTTCTTGATGGTGGTGGATCAAAGCAAAAGCATCGCCCGCGAGCGGGCTCCAACTAATGGGTGGGCGGGGGTCACACGTGTTCGACGACCTCAAGGCCGAAGCCGGCCAGGCCGACCAGCTTGCGCGGAGTGCCGAGCACGCGCAGCTTGTGCACGCCCAGGTCGGTCAGCATCTGCGCGCCGAGGCCGAGCTGGCGCCACTCCTGCTGCTGCACTTCCTCCGGCGCCAGCGTGCCGGGCTGGCGATCGAGGCGGGCCAGCAGCGCTTCGGGGGTGTCCTCGCCGGACAGCACCAGCAGCACGCCGCGATCCTCCTCGTCGATGCGGCGCAGCGCGGCGGTGACGGTGAGGCCCAGGTCGTCGCGCTTCAGATGCAGCACGTCGGACAGCGTGTTGCGCACATGCACGCGGGTCAACACCGGCGCACCGTCGCCGACCGTGCCGCGCACCAGCGCGAAGTGCACGCCGCGGCGGATCACGTCGCGGTACGCATACAGGCGGAACGCGCCGAACTCGGTCTGCACGTCTTCCTCGTGCACGCGCTGCACGGTTTTTTCCGTTTCCAGCCGGTAGCGGATCAGGTCTGCGATCGAACCGATCTTCAGGCCGTGCTTGCGCGCGAAGATTTCCAGCTCGGGGCGGCGCGCCATCGAGCCGTCCTCGTGCAGCACCTCGATCAGCACCGCGGCCGGCTCCAGCCCCGCCAGCGCGGCCAGGTCGCAGCCGGCCTCGGTGTGGCCGGCGCGGGTCAGCACGCCGCCGGGCTGCGCGGTGAGCGGAAAGATGTGGCCCGGCTGCGTCAGGTCCTGCGGCTTCGCATCGGCCTTCACCGCGACCTGGATGGTGCGCGCGCGATCATGCGCCGAGATGCCGGTGGTGACGCCCTCGGCCGCCTCGATCGAGACGGTGAAGTTGGTGTGGTAGGCCGAGGTGTTGTCGCTGACCATCGGCTTCAGGCCGAGCTGGCGCGTGCGCTGCTCGGTCAGCGTGACGCAGACCAGCCCGCGCGCCTCGCGCACCATGAAATTGATGTCCTGCGCGCGGACCTTCTCGGCGGCCATGATCAGGTCGCCCTCGTTCTCGCGGTCCTCGTCGTCGAGGAACACCACCATGCGGCCGGCGCGGATGTCGTCGAGGATTTCGGGGATGGTGTTGAAGCTCATGGGGCGATCCAGGTCATGGTTTTCCCTTCTCCCCCACGGGGAGAAGGTGCCCCGGAGGGGCGGATGAGGGGCCAGGCGGAGCATGGAGTTCGCACCATTCGTGGCCCCTCGCTCCAACCCTCTCCCCGGAGGGGAGAGGGAGCAATACAAGTCATGCGAAGCCGTGCTTCTTCAGGAACGCCTCGTCCAGCCTCGGCGCCTCGCCGCCCGCCAGCAGCCGTTCGACGTAACGCGCGATCACATCCACCTCGATGTTCACCGCGTCGCCCACGCGACGGGCGTGAAACGCCGTGTGCCCGACCGTGTGCGGGATCAGGTTGACGCCGAAGCGCGCACCCTCGACCCCGTTGACGGTGAGGCTGGTGCCGTCGATGCAGACCGAACCTTTCGCCGCGATGTAGCGCGAGATCGCCGCCGGCACCTCGAAGGTCCAGCGCTGCGAGCGCCCGTCGGGCGCGATCGACACCACCTTGCCCAGGCCGTCGACATGCCCGGAGACCAGATGCCCGCCGAGCCGGTCGGCCAGCCGCAGCGCCTTTTCCAGGTTCACCGGGTCGCCGGCCTTGAGCCTGCCCAGCGAGGTCAGCGACAGCGTTTCGTTGGAGACGTCCGCGCTGAATCCGCGCGGCTCCAGCGTGACCGCGGTAAGACAGACGCCGGAAACGGCGATGGAGTCGCCCGGCTGCACGTCGGCGAGGTCGAGATCGGCGGTATCCACGTGCAGGCGCACATCACCGCCACGCGGTTCCGCCCGCACGATGCGGCCCACGCTCTGGACGATGCCGGTGAACATCAGCGCGCCTCCCGCGGGGAGGTGGCGGAACGAATGGCTTGCGTGATGGTTTTCATGAAACGTTTCCCGCGTTCGAGTCTGCGAAAAACGCCTCAAGGCACGAGGCAGGCGCACGCCGCCAGGCGCGCGCCCTGCCGTCTTCTCTTTATCCGGACTGTGAGGAAGCGGCTGCCCGCTGCCAACCGTCGGCTCCGGCATCTGACCGGATCTGCTGACCTTCCGGCATGACCGGAAGCGCTCGCGGGCTTGCCCCGAAAGGCCTACCGCCGGTGGGGAATTTCGCCCCGCCCTGAAGACGTCGAATGTGAATTTCCGGCCAGGCCGGAGCGCGCAGTCTAGCAGCAACGGCAGCAGCGGCGGGCCACCTGCCCCGGCAAGCGGCTGCGATACAGCGTTCGCTGCGCGGAACGACCGCCACTCAGATCGGACGCAGACGCAGGCGCCAGTCGCCGCCGAACTGGCGCTGCTCGATGATCTGCAGCCGCCAGCGCGCCGCCATGCCGGTCAGCGTCGGCAGATGCAGCAGCGCTCGCGCGCTGTCGCCCAGCAGCAGCGGCGCGACGTAGAGCAGCAGCTCGTCGACCAGGCCGGCGGCGAACAGCGCGCCGCACAACACCGGTCCGGCCTCGACCTGCACCTCGTTGCAGCTGCGGCCGGCGAGCAGGGCCAGTACGGCATGGAGGTCGAGACCATCGCCGTGCGCCGGCACGATGGCGCGTTCGACCTGAGCGAAACGGTCGTCGGCAACCACCGGATCCGCCGCGTGCAGCAGCAGCGTCGGTGCCTCGCCATCCAGTACGTGGCTGCCGGCCGGAGTGCGCAGACCGCGGTCGAGGATGACGCGCAGAGGCGCGGCGATCCGCCCCCGCGCCCCCTCGGGGATAGGACTGGGGCAAGAGGGAGGCTCCTGGCTCCGCAGGTTCCCCTCACCCCAGCCCTCTCCCCGAGGGGAGAGGGGGCCATTTGTCAGCCGCACGGTCAGCCGCGGGTCATCCGCCAGCACCGTGCCGCTGCCGGTGAGGATCGCCGAGCTGCGGGCGCGCCAGCGCTGCACGTCGGCGCGCGCGGCCTCGCCGGTGATCCACTTCGATGTGCCGTTGGCCAGCGCGGTACGGCCGTCCAGACTCATCGCCAGCTTCACCCGCACGAACGGGCGATGGCGTTCGACGCGACTGAAGAAACCGATGTTGAGTTCGCGCGCCGCCTCGCGCTGCAGGCCGGTTTCGACCATGATGCCGGCGGCACGCAGCCTGTCGATGCCGCGGCCATTGACCTGCGGAAACGGATCCTCGCTGGCGATCACCACCCGCGCCATGCCCGCCGCGATCAGCGCATCGGCACATGGCGGCGTGCGACCGTGGTGGGCGCACGGCTCCAGCGTCACGTAGGCGGTGGCACCACGCGCCCGTTCGCCGGCCTCGCGCAGCGCAAACACTTCTGCATGCGGCTCGCCCGCGCGCTGGTGCCAGCCCGCACCGACCACATCGCCCGCGTGCGCGATCACGCAACCCACGCGCGGATTCGGCTGGGCGGTGAACAGGCCGCGTTCGGCCAGGCGCAGCGCCTGCGCCATGTGCGCGTGATCGGTGGCCGAGAAACCCTTCACCGTGTGTTTCGCCGCGGTAGGAGCGCACCCTGTGCGCGATGCTCTCTGGCGTCGTGGCCGCGTGTTTCGCGCACTGGGTGCGCTCCTACAGGGCCGAGATCATTTGCCGCCACGCTTGGCCTCGCCGAGCAGCGGCAGTTGCAGCCCTTCCAGCTCGGGCAGATCACGCTCCAGCTTCTCGATCTCCTCACGGAACGCCTGCACGTCCTCGAACTTGCGGTAGACCGACGCAAAGCGCACGTAGGCAACCTGGTCGAGCTTCTTCAGCTCGCGCATCACCAGCTCGCCGACCTGGCGCGAGGGCACTTCGCGTTCGCCGCTCTTGCGCAAGTCGTTGACGATCGCGCGGACCGCGCTGTCGACGTCATGCGTGGCAACGGGCCGCTTCTGCAGCGCCCGCTCGAAACTCACCCGCAGCTTGCGCTCGTCGAACACCTCGCGCCGCTCGCCGCTCTTCACCACCGTGGGCAGCTTCAGCTCGGCGGTCTCGTAGGTATTGAAGCGCTCGCCGCACTGCGGACACTCGCGCCGGCGCCGCACGCTGCTGCCGTCGTCGGTGAGGCGCGAGTCGATCACGCGGGTGTCTTCGTGCTGGCAGAAGGGGCAATGCATAAGGTCAGGAGTCAGAGTTGAGAAGTAAGGAGCGCGAGGAAAGCCTCAAGCCGGTTTTCTCTCACTTCTCACTCTTCTTCACTCGCTTCAACCGTAAACCGGGAACTTGCGACACTGCGCCTCGACCTTCCCGCGCACCGCGGCGATCACCGCCTCGTCGCCCGGCGCGTCGAGCACGTCGCAGATCCAGTTCGTCAGTTCGACCACGTCCGCTTCCAGGTAGCCGCGGGTGGTGACGGCGGGTGTGCCCACGCGCAGGCCGGAGGTGACGAACGGCTTGCGCGGATCGTTCGGCACGGCGTTCTTGTTGACGGTGATGTGCGCCTTGCCCAGCGCCGCTTCGGCGTCCTTGCCGGTGACCTCGCGACCGATCAGGTCGACCAGCATCAGGTGATTCCCGGTGCCGCCGGAAACGATCTTGTAGCCGCGTTCGATGAAGGTCTTCGCCATCGCCTTGGCGTTCGTCACCACCTGCGTCTGGTAGTCCTTGAACGCCGGCTCCAGCGCCTCCTTGAACGCCACCGCCTTGGCCGCGATCACGTGCATCAGCGGGCCGCCCTGGATGCCGGGGAACACAATCGACTGCAGTTTCTTCTCGATCTCCTCGGCGGCCTGGCCCATGCCGGCATGACTCGCCACGATGATGCCGCCGCGCGGGCCGCGCAGGGTCTTGTGGGTGGTCGAGGTGACCACGTGCGCATGCGGCAGCGGGCTGGGATACACGCCCGCGGCGATCAGGCCGGCGACGTGGGCCATGTCGACGAAGAACAGCGCGCCGACCGAGTCGGCGATCCGGCGCATGCGCGCCCAGTCGATCACCTGCGAATACGCGCTGAAACCGCCGACCAGCATCTTCGGCCGGTGCTCGGTGGCGAGACGCTGCACTTCGTCATAGTCGATCAGCCCGTTCTCGTCGACGCCGTACTGCACCGCGTTGAACAGCTTGCCGCTGATGTTGACCTTGGCACCGTGGGTGAGATGGCCGCCGTGCGCCAGCGACATGCCGAGAATGGTGTCGCCCGGCTGCAGCAACGCCAGATACACCGCCTGGTTGGCCTGCGAACCCGAATGCGGCTGCACGTTGGCATAGTCGGCGCCGAACAGCTGCTTGACGCGCTCGATCGCCAGGCGCTCGGCGACGTCCACGTATTCGCAGCCGCCGTAGTAGCGCTTGCCCGGGTAACCCTCGGCGTACTTGTTGGTGAGCTTGGAGCCCTGCGCTTCCATCACCCGCGGGCTGGCGTAGTTCTCCGAGGCGATCAGCTCGACGTGATCCTCCTGGCGCCGGCCTTCGTCGGCAATGGCCTTGGCCAGTTCGTCGTCGTAACCGGCGATGGTGCAGTCCTTGGGGAACATTCTGACCTCGGGAGTCGGCAAGCGGGATAAGCGCGAAATTGTAGCGCCGCGGGACCCTTGCGGCCACTGACGCCGCCCGCCGTAGGAGCGCACCCTGTGCGCGAATGCTCTTGTCGAAACGTCCGCGAGAGCAAGAGCATTCGCGCACAGGGTGCGCTCCTGCGGCGAATCGGGGCATGCAAGGTGCCCTATAATGCGCGGTTTAGCGATTCACCATTCGGTGCCCGCCTCACCTGGGCGGCGCGACACATGCCTTCGGAGACTCCATGAGTTCGCAATACATCTACACCATGAACGGGGTGAGCAAGATCGTCCCGCCGAAGCGCCAGATCATCAAGGACATCTCGCTCAGCTTCTTCCCCGGCGCCAAGATCGGCCTGCTGGGTCTGAACGGCGCGGGCAAGTCCACCGTGCTCAAGATCATGGCCGGGGTGGACACCGACTTCCAGGGCGAGGCGCGCGCGCAGCCCGGCATCAAGGTCGGCTACCTCGCGCAGGAACCGCATCTCGATCCGCAAAAGACCGTGCGCGAAGTGGTCGAGGAGGGCGTGGCCGAAATTCTCGATGCGCAGAAACGCCTCGAAGAGATCTACGCCGCCTACGCCGAGGAAGGCGCCGACTTCGACAAGCTGGCCACGGAGCAGCAGAAGCTGGAAAACCTGCTGGCCGCCAACGACGCGCATGCGCTGGAGCGCCAGCTGGAAGTGGCCGCCGATGCGCTGCGCCTGCCGCCGTGGGACGCCAGGATCGGCCCGCTGTCCGGCGGCGAGAAGCGCCGCGTGGCGCTGTGCCGCCTGCTGCTGTCCAAGCCGGACATGCTGCTGCTGGACGAGCCGACCAACCATCTGGACGCCGAATCGGTCGACTGGCTGGAGCAGTTCCTGCACGACTACCCGGGCACCGTGGTGGCGGTGACGCATGACCGCTACTTCCTCGACAACGCGGCCGAATGGATCCTCGAACTCGATCGCGGCCGCGGCATTCCGTGGAAGGGCAACTACACCCAGTGGCTGGAGCAGAAGGGCGAACGCCTGGCCCGCGAAGAGGCCGCCGAGAAGGGGCGCCAGAAGGCGCTGGCGCGCGAGCTCGAATGGGTGCGCTCGGCCGCCAAGGGCCGCCAGTCCAAGGGCAAGGCGCGCATCAACCGCTTCGAGGAGCTGAACTCGGTCGAGTACCAGAAGCGCAACGAGACCAACGAGCTGTACATCCCGCCGGGCGAACGCCTCGGCCAGGAAGTGATCGAGTTCAAGAACGTGTCGAAGTCGTTCGGCGATCGGCTGCTGATCGACGACCTCTCGTTCAAGGTGCCACCGGGCGCGATCGTGGGCGTGATCGGCCCCAACGGCGCCGGCAAGTCGACCCTGTTCAAGCTGATCACCGGCGTGGAGAAGCCCGACCGTGGCGAAGTGAAGATCGGCCACACCGTGCAGCTGGCCTACGTCGACCAGTCGCGCGACAACCTCGATGCGAAGAAGAACGTGTGGCAGGAAGTCTCCGGCGGCGCCGACATCATCACCATCGGCCGCTACGAGCTGCAGTCGCGCGCCTACATCGGCCGCTTCAACTTCAAGGGCACCGACCAGCAGAAGCTGGTCGGCAGCCTGTCCGGCGGCGAGCGCGGCCGCCTGCATCTGGCCAAGACGCTGATGCAGGGCGGCAACGTGCTGCTGCTCGACGAGCCGTCCAACGATCTGGACGTGGAGACCCTGCGCGCGCTGGAAGACGCGATGCTGGAATTCCCCGGCTGCGTGATGGTGATCTCGCACGACCGCTGGTTCCTCGACCGCGTGGCCACCCACATCATCGCGTTCGAGGGCGACTCGCACGTGGAGTTCTTCCCCGGCAACTACAACGAGTACGAAGCCGACAAGAAACGCCGCCTCGGCGAGGAAGGCGCCAGGCCGCACCGGGTGAAGTACAAGAAGCTGGCCTGACATTGAGCCCCTCTCCCACCGGGAGAGGGGTTGGGGTGAGGGTACGGCCGGAGCAGAATCTGAAAGTCTGGCGTGAAGCTCGCGCCCTCGCTCCGCCCGGACCCTCATCCGCCCCTGCGGGGCACCTTCTCCCGAGGGGAGAAGGGAATCTGCGCACGGAGACTCCGATGCACTTCATGCAATCACTGCAGCAAGCATGGCAACGCCACGACTCGCTGGTCTGCGTCGGTCTCGATCCGGAGCCGGCGAAATTTCCCGCGCACCTGCGCGAGGCGCCCGATGCGGTGTTCGAGTTCTGCCGCGCCATCGTCGACGCCACCGCCGACCTCGCCTGCGCGTTCAAGCCGCAGATCGCCCACTTCGCCGCGCTGCGCGCCGAGGATGCGCTGGAACGGCTGATCGCGCACATCCATGCCAGGCACCCCGGCGTGCCGGTGATCCTCGACGCCAAGCGCGGCGACATCGGCTCGACAGCGCAGCACTACGCCGGCGAGGCGTTCGATCGCTACCGCGCCGACGCGATCACGCTGAACCCGTACCTCGGCCGCGACTCGATCCAGCCGTTCCTGGAGCGCGCCGACAAGGGCGTGATCCTGCTCTGCCGCACCTCCAACCCCGGCGGCGCGGATTTCCAGGCGCTCGACTGCGGCGGCGCACCGCTCTACCTGCGCGTGGCCGAAACCGTCGCCCGCCACTGGAACGCGAACGGCAACTGCGCGCTGGTCACCGGCGCCACCTGGCCGGAGGAACTGGGCAAGGTGCGCGCCCTGGTCGGCGACATGCCCCTGCTGGTGCCCGGCATCGGCGCCCAGGGCGGCGATCTCGCCGCCGT
Organism: Lysobacteraceae bacterium; assembly: GCA_028871555.1. Taxonomy (GTDB): domain Bacteria; phylum Pseudomonadota; class Gammaproteobacteria; order Xanthomonadales; family Rhodanobacteraceae; genus Rhodanobacter. The sequence continues at coordinate 25,379 of JAGWNA010000014.1, read as the reverse complement.
GCTCAGGCACGGCCTTGCCGCCAGCGGCACCGGCCTGATGATCAACTCCTCGCGCGGGATCATCTATGCGGGCAGCGGCGAGGACTTCGCGGACAGGGCGCGCCTGGCCGCGCAGGAACTGCGCGACACCATCAACCGGCTGCGCCGCTGAACGGAACGGAGCAGGTTCGGCTGAAGGCAAGGTGCTCCGCGGCAGGTTGCCGCCGCGCGGCCTGCGTGCATCGGGGCGATTCGTGAAGCGCCATCGTCCATCAGTCGTCACGGGGCTCCTGCCCGGGAAACAGCACCTCGGTGTAGCCGAACTTGCCGAAGTCGGTGATCCGCGAGGGATACAGCCGGCCGATCAAATGATCGCACTCGTGCTGTACCACGCGGGCATGGAAGCCGTCGGCATGACGATCGACCGGCTCGCCGCGGGGGTCGACACCCTGATAGCGGATCATGCTGTAGCGGCTGACCGCCCCGCGCAGGCCCGGCACCGACAGGCAGCCTTCCCAGCCTTCCTCGAGATCCTGCGACAACGGCGTGATCAGCGGGTTGAGCAGGATCGTTCGCGGTACGGCCGGCGCCTCGGGATAGCGTTCGGAGCTGTCGAAACCGAAGATCACCAGTTGCAGATCCACGCCGATCTGCGGCGCGGCCAGACCCACGCCGTCGGCGGCGTGCATGGTCTCGAACATGTCGGCGATCAGCGCATCGAGCTCGGCGCTGCCGAGCATCGCGTCGGGCACCGGCGGCGCGATGCGCAGCAGGCGCGGGTCGCCCATCTTGAGGATTTCGCGGATCATGCAATGCCCCCGCCGTGATCGGATGATACCGACCTGTGTGCGGCCATGACCGCGCGAACACAAGCCCCTGCGGTCGACCCGCGCCAAGGGCACCGGCATCCGCCGGACCCGCGCGGCACTGTCCCGTCTGGCGCGTTCGCGCCAGGGCCGGCACAATCATGTTCCCGCTGCCGATTGCCGCACCATGGCCGAAGACCCAAGCCGCACCATCACCGCGCCCGAGCCTTCGCCGGAGTCGCAGCACAGTCTGGGCCTGCGGATCATCGCGATCTACAAGGCGATCGAGACTGCGGGCATGCTGCTGGCGGCCGCGGCGGCGTTTCATCTGGAGCGGCAACAGAACTTCGAGCAGCTGGTGCACTGGCTCGAGCATCTCTCGCTCACCGACACCGACGGCCTGCGCCGGCAGCTGGTCGAGGTGCTGATGAAGCTCGGCCCCAGCCGGTTCGTCGCGATCGGGCTGCTCGCGCTGGGTTATGCCGCGATGTTCGCCACCGAAGGCATCGGACTGTGGCTGCGCAAGCACTGGGCCGAATGGTTCACCGTGATCGCCACCGCCTCGCTGATCCCGATCGAGCTGTACGAAACCCTGTACCATTTCGGCTGGCTCAAGCTCGGCGTGCTGCTCGCCAATATCGTGATCCTGATCTATCTGGCGCGCATCGCCGTGCAGCCCCGCAGGCACGACCGAAGCAGCTGACTGGTCACACCTCGTGATGCACCGCCTCCGCCGGCAGCTCGCCGGTGATTTTCCTGCGCGCCGGCATCAGCTCCACCAGATACATCGCCGCCAGCACCAGTGCGCCGCCGGCGAGCATGCGCGAGGTCAGCACGTCGCTGCCGAACGCGACGGCGAAGGCCGCGGCAAACACCGGCTCGGTGGTCATCACGATCGCGGCGCGGGTGGCCTGCATGTGCGCCTGCGCCCAGGTCTGCATGAGCATGGCGCCGGCACCGGCGACCAGCGCCATGTACAGCACCGCGATCCATGCGGCGCGATCCGGCGGCAGCACCGGACCGTGAGGTGCGGTGGCCAGCAGACAGACCGCGGCGATCGCCACCATCTGCAATGCCGACATGCCGAACGCCTCGCCCTTGCGCGACCACTGGCCGAGCCCGACGATATGCAGCCCGTACAATGCCGCCGAGGCCAGCGTCAGCCAAACGCCGGGATCGACCGAGACGCCGTTGAGCGACAGCAGCGCCAGCCCCGCGGTGGACAGCAGCACCGCCAGCCACACCACGCCGGCCATGCGTTGCCGCAGCAGCAGCAACGCGAGGATCGGCGTGAACACCACGTACATGCCGGTGACGAAGCCGCTGACACTGGGCGCGATCAGCGTCAGCCCCCAGGTCTGCAGCAGCTGGCCCGTGCCGTACACCAGCCCCAGCAGCAGGCTGCGCACGACCTGCCGCCGACCAAGACGCAGCACCGGCCGGGCGAACAGCACCAGCATCGCCACCGCCGCGATCACGAAGCGAACGGCCAGGAAATCCGCCATCGGCATGCGCCCGACCACGTCCTTGATCAGCACGAAGGTCGAGCCCCACACCGCGGTCGTCGCCAGCAGGCCGAGGGTTGCGAGGATGGAGGTGGGGCGTGCGTTCATGAAGTCGCAAGTGAGTGAAGAGGAGTCAAGGAGTGAGAGAAAAGCAGCGACGCGGCGGGACGGTTTTGCCTACTCCATTTTCTCACTTCTCTTTAGTCGCTCCTCGCCTTACGCCACAGCTGGCCGGGGATCAGCGCCAGAAAATGGATCCAGATGCACACCCGCACGACACTCGCCTTCAGCGGATTGCGCGCGGCCGGATCGTGCTTGCAGAACCACAGCCACATGCCCCGATGCTTGTGCCGACTGACGAACACCGGCCGATGACGGCTGGAACCGCCCTTGCCGTGCTCCACGCGGACATGGCCGTCCAGCAGCACCTGATAGCCGTGATTGCGCACGCGGCGGCACAGATCCAGATCCTCGCAATGCAGGAAATAGTCTTCGTCGAAACCGCCAAGCCGCATGAACAGCTTGCGTGGCAGCACCATCAGTGCGCCGGACACTGCCTCGGCCTCGATCAGTTCGTCGGGAATTTCCCGCTGCATGTTGACCTGTTCGCCGACGCGGCCGAGCAGACTGTTGACGGCGCGCCGGAAAAACGGATCGCGCCGCCAGGAGGCCGGGTCGGGGCGGCCGTCGGCGCCGCAGACCACGGCACCGATCAAGCCGGCTTTCGGGTTCGCATCGAGATCGGCAAGCAATTGCCGCAGGTCGTCCTCCTGCGCCAGGCAATCGGGATTGAGCACCAGCAGCGCATCGCCGCCGGCCTGCTTTGCGCCGATGTTCACCGCTGCGCCGAAGCCGAGGTTGCGGTGGTTGTAGATCACCTTCAGCCGCACATCGGACTGATGCGCGCGCTCGATGGCAGCGGGTATGCCGTCGGCGGAGGCGTTGTCGACCAGGATCACTTCCAGCGAGATCCGGCTGGCCAGCAGCCGGCTCACGCATTTGCGCACTGACGGCCCGCTGTCGGCGGACACCACGATCACACTCAGCACCAGCGAAAACGGGGAACGGGGAACGGCTGGATCTTTCACGGTGCAAGTATGCCCCTGACAGGTTGCAGCAACAAAAAACCATCCCGCCCCGGACAGGCCCGGGGCGATCTCAGCTCTCGTCGTCCAGACTCGCCATGGACTGCAGCGCAACCGGCATCTCGCCATCGCGCCTGGCCAGCCATGGCTGGCCGTCGTGCCAGCCGCAGAGCGTCCAGCCGTTCAGACGATGAAGCCGGTGCCGGTCGCGATCCCACAGCACGATGCCGCGATCGTCGCTCATGCGGACGGCAAACCAGCCGCCATCCGGACTGAAGGCCACCGCCGGACCCGCCCCCTCGATCCGCGCGCCATCGGCGAGATGATAACCGTCTGCGCAGCACTGCACATGCCCCCCGCGCGGATCGTCCGGACCCTCGGCGGCCGCCTGCCACAGCGGCGGCTGCAACTCGATGATGGCCGTCACCGGACCGATCGGCGCCATCGCCAGCTCGGGCCACTCGCCGGATGCGGCAACCTCCGGCGCACGACGCCGGTCCCGATCCAGCCACGCCTCCAGCCCGGCCAGCAGGGTGAAGCCCGCCAGGGCGCCCAGCAGTGCCGCGCCCCATGCCAGCAGATCGCCGCCGAACGCCCGTGGCACCGCGATCAGCACGCCCGGCAGCCCCCAGCGCAGGCCGCACCGCAACACCGCGGCTTGTCGCGCTATCGGCCCCTGCTGCAGCAACAGCACTGCGGCAACCGCGAGCAGACACGGCAGGCCGAACCACCACGGCAGCAACGCCAGCAACACGGTCCACGCCACGGCCGGCAGCAGCGCGCTCCACCCGGACAGGTGGCGCCAGGCCATGGCTCAACACACCGCCGGACAACCGGCGATCAGCCGCACCATGCGCGGGCATTGCGGAACATGCGCATCCACGGTGAATCCTCGCCCCAGTGGTCCGGATGCCAGCTCAACTGCACGCTGCGGAACACGCGCTCGGGGTGCGGCATCATGATCGTCACGCGTCCGTCGGCCGCGCAGAAACCGGCCAGGCCGCCGGGCGAGCCGTTCGGGTTCAGCGGATAGTTCTCGGTCGGCTTGCCGCGGTTGTCGACGAAGCGCATCGCGGCGGCGGACCTGGACGGACTGCAGGTCTGCGGGAAGCTCACCCGCCCCTCGCCGTGCGCCACCGCCACCGGGATGCGCGAACCGGCCATGCCCTTGAAGAAAAGGCTGGGCGAGTCGAGCACTTCCACCGTGGCCAGGCGCGCCTCGTACTGCTCGGACGCGTTGCGCAGGAATTTCGGCCAGTGCCTGGCGCCGGGGATGATGTCCTTCAGCTGGGCCAGCATCTGGCAGCCGTTGCACACGCCCAGCGCGAATTTCGTCTCGTCGGCGAAGAACGCGGCGAACTGCGCACGCAGCATCTCGTTGTACAGGATCGAGGTGGCCCAGCCGCGGCCGGCACCGAGCACATCGCCGTAGGAGAAACCGCCGCACGCCACGAACCCGCGGAAATCGGCCAGCCGGTGGCGCCCGCTGGCGAGGTCGGACATGTGCACGTCGACCGCATCGAAACCGGCGCGGGTGAACGCTGCCGACATCTCCACCTGGCCGTTGACGCCCTGCTCGCGCAGCACCGCGATGCGCGGTCGCGGCGCATCGCCGACCGCGGCATTCATGGGCGCGGCGATGTCCTGGGCCGGGTCGAAGGCGAGCTTCGGCGTGATGCCCGGATCGGCATCGTCCTGCCGCCATGCCAGCTCCGCATCGGCATGCAACGGGTTGTCGCGCAACCGCTGCATCGCGTGGCTGGTTTCGTTCCAGGCGCCGAACAGCGTGCTCCAGTTCCACTTGAACAGGGTGTCGTCGCCGAGGAACAGCTTGATGCCGAGTTTCTCCTTGGGCCGGCCGATGCGATGGCTGATGCCGGCCAGCGCGTACTTGACCAGCAGCGCCTCGAACGCCTCGCGATTGGCCTCGGCCACCTGCACCACCGCACCCAGCTCCTCGTTGAACAGCGCGCGCAACGTCGTCTCGGCCCAGCCGTCCAGCCGGATTTCCAGCCCGCAGTGACCGGCGAAGGCCATCTCCAGCAAGGTGGTGATGACGCCGCCGTCGGATCGGTCGTGATAGGCCAGCAGCAGGCCGCCGGCATTCGCCTCCTGCACCAGATCGAACAGCGCCTTCAGACGCACGGCATCGTCCAGGTCCGGCGGCACGCCACCGCCGCGATTGAACACCTGGGTCAGCGCGGAGCCGCCGAGCCGGTCGCGGCCGCCGCCCAGGTCGATCAGCCACAGATCCGAGTGGCCGCGATCCAGCCGCAACTGCGGGGTGAGCGTGCGGCGCACGTCGCCGACACGGGCGAAACCGGTGATCACCAGCGACACCGGCGACACCGTGCTCTGCGACTGCTCGCCGTCCATCCACACGGTCTGCATCGACAGCGAGTCCTTGCCGACCGGGATCGAGATATCCAGCGCGGGGCACAACTCCATGCCTACCGCCCTCACCGCATCGAACAGCGCGGCATCCTCGCCGGGATGATTCACCGCCGCCATCCAGTTGGCCGACAAGCGGATCTCGCCGAGACTGTCGATCGGCGCCGCCGCCAGGTTGGTGATCGCCTCGCCCACCGCCAGCCGCGCCGCCGCGGCGCTGTCGGACAGCGCCACCGGCGCGCGCTCGGCCATCGCCATCGCCTCGCCCCGGTAGCCGTCGAAATCGGCGATGGTCACCGCGCAATCGGCCACCGGCACCTGCCACGGGCCGACCATCGGATCGCGGTGGCTGAGGCCGCCGACGGTGCGGTCGCCGATGGTGATCAGGAAACTCTTGGAGCCCACGGTGGGCAGCCGCAGCACGCGCAGCAGCGCCTCGTCCATGCCGATGCCGGCAAGGTCCGGCACCAGGTCGACGCGTGGCTTGATCCGTTTCGCATCGCGATGCATGCGCGGCGGCTTGCCGAACAGCATGTCCATCGGCAGGTCGATCACGATCAGATCGCGACGCGGGTCGGCCACCCGCAGGCGCCGCTCGTGCGTGGCTTCGCCCACCACCGCATGCGGGCAGCGCTCGCGTATGCACATTGCCTCGAAATCGGCCAGGTTTTCCGGCGCGACCGCCAGCACGTAACGCTCCTGCGATTCGTTGCTCCACACCTGCATCGGCGACAGTTGCGGGTCGTCGCAGGGGATCCGCGACAGGTCGATCCGGCCGCCGACACCGGCGTCGTTGAGCAGCTCGGGAATCGCGTTGGACAGGCCGCCGGCCCCCACATCGTGGATGCTGACGATCGGATTGGCGTCGCCACGGGCACAGCACGCATCGATCACCTGCTGGCAGCGCCGTTCCATCTCGGGGTTGTCGCGCTGTACCGAGGCGAAGTCCAACTCCTCGCTGGAGGCACCGGAAGCCAGCGACGAGGCCGCGCCGCCGCCCAGGCCGATCAACATCGCCGGGCCACCCAGCACGATCACCTTGTTGCCCGGCTGCACCGCACGTTTGAGCACGTGGCCGGCACGCAGATTGGCCAGGCCGCCGGCCAGCATGATCGGCTTGTCGTAACCGCGACGGAAGCCGACGATGCCGGGCAGTTCATTTTCGTAGGTGCGGAAATAGCCGCCCAGACACGGCCGGCCGAATTCGTTGTTGAAAGCGGCCGCGCCGAGCGGACCGTCGCGCATGATCTCGAACGCGCTGGCCATCCGCGGCGGCATCGGACGCTCCACTTCCCACGGCTGCGGATGGTCGGGAATGCGCAGGTCGGACACCGAAAATCCGGTCAGGCCAGCCTTCGGCTTGCCGCCACGGCCGGTGGCGCCTTCGTCGCGGATCTCGCCGCCGGCACCGGTGGCCGCGCCCGGCCAGGGTGCGATCGCGGTCGGATGGTTGTGCGTCTCGACCTTGATCGCGAAGTCGATGCGCTCCTCGTGCGCGCGCCATACGCCATCGGCCGGATCGGCGAAGAAGCGCCTGCCGACACTTCCCTCGATCACCGCCGCATTGTCCGAATAGGCCGACAAGGTATGCGCGGGGGAGTGCTGATGGGTGTGCTTGATCATCCCGAACAGGGTCTTTTCCTGCTCTTCGCCGTCCACCGCCCAACTGGCGTTGAACACCTTGTGCCGGCAATGTTCGGAGTTCGCCTGCGCGAACATGAAAAGCTCGGCGTCGGTCGGGTCGCGGCCCAGCTCGGCATAGCGCGCAACCAGGTAATCGATCTCGTCCTCGGCCAGTGCCAGTCCCAGCCGCGCGTTGGCGTCGGCCAGCGCGGCGTGCGGGTCGGCACCGAGTACGACATGCACCAGATCGCCGGGCGACCCGGCCAGGAACAGGCCCTGCGCATCGTCGATGCGGGACAGCACCGACTGCGTCATCGCGTCATGCAGCACACCCATCACTGCCGCATGATCCGGTGCATCCGCCGCCGGCAGGCCGACCACCTGCCAGGCCAGGCCGCGCTCCACCCGGCGCAGGGCGCTGCCGGCAGCGCCGAAACCGGCGCCATGCAGGATCTCGGTGGCCTTGCTCGACCACGGCGAAATCGTGCCCAGCCGCGGCACCACCCAGAAGGTGGCCGGTGCGGGATCGGCATCCTTCGCTTCCAGCATGGCCAGCAGGTGCTGGCGCAGTTCGCCCGCGGGTGCCGCATCGGCGTCGATGAAATAGACGAACCACGAGGTCTGCACATGCGCGCCACGATGCAGCGCATCCAGGCGGGCATTGAGACGTTCGAGGCGGAACGGCGAGAGGGCGCTCTGCCCGTCGAGTGCGATCATGCGGGGATCGGCGCTGTGCGAGGAAAGCGCCTATTCTAACCGATGCTGCAATACGGCATAACCGTGGCGGCAATCCGCGGCGGCCGGGCGCCTCAGCCGCCCTTCTGCAACGCCGCCAGCAACTGCTCCGGCGTGACGTAACCGCCCAGCGTATGTCCGTTCGGGCCGATGATCGTCGGCGTGCCGCTGACCCCCAGCCGCACGCCCAGATCGAATTCGCGGCTGACCGGGTTGCTGCAACTGGCCGGCTTCGGCGCATGCCCCGCGAATGCCGCCGTCAATGCCGCCTGGCGGTTGCCGGCACACCATATCGACGCCATCTCGGTGGAAACCGGCGTGGGCCGGCCCGCGGTGGTGGTCACGCCTTCGCGCGGCCAGGCCAGATACTCCACCGCGATGCCGGCCTTGTTGAACGCGGCGATGTGCTCGTGCAGCGCCCGGCAAAAGGGGCAGGTGACGTCGGTGAACACGGTCACCGTGTACCTGGGATGCGCCGGCGCATACACGATGCGCTCCGATGCCGGCACCTTGGCCAGCTCGGCCGTGCGGAACCTGGCCCAGGCGTCATCGTTGAGATTCTTCTTCTGTTGCAGATCCAGCAGGTCGCCATTGAGCAGGTATTTGCCGTCGGCACTGACGTAGAGCATCTGCCCCGATGCGATCACCCGGTAGAAGCCCGGCAGCGGCGCCGGTTCGATCGCGTCGACGCGGGCCTTCGACGACAGCGTGGCGATCACCTGGCGCACCATCTGCTCCGCCGCCGGCGTGACCGACCGGCCGACGACAGCCGCGGTCGCGCCGCCCTCGGCGGCGATGGCGCCGAACGCCAATCCACTGGCGCACAGGGCCAGCAACAGTTTCTTCAGCATCACAAGCCTCATTACAGTCAGGGGGAGCGCGCGACGGCAACGCCATCGGCGCATTCTCGCACAGCTCGATGAACCGCTTCGATCAGCATTCTCAGCCGCGCGGATGATGCTGCGCATGCAGCCGCTTCAGCCCCTCTTTCGCCACCATGGTGTAGATCTGCGTGGTGCTGAGCGAGCTGTGGCCCAGCAGCATCTGCAGCGCACGCAGGTCGGCGCCGTGATTGAGCAGGTGGGTCGCGAACGAATGCCGCAGCACGTGCGGCGAAATGCGTTCCGGGTTGATCCCGACGTTCGCCCCATGACGCTTGACCAGGGTCCAGAACAGCTGCCGGCTCATGCCCTCGCCGCGCCGGCTCAGGAACAGCGCGGCCGGCTGGCGCCCCCTGGCCAGTTCCGGCCGGGCGGTGGCCAGGTAGGCGCCGATGCGCTCCAGCGCCTCCTCGCCGACCGGCACCAGCCGATCCTTGCCTCCCTTGCCGGTCACCCGCAGCACGCCCTGGCGCAGATTCAGCGCCGCCAGCGGCAGCTCGACCAGTTCGGACACGCGCAGGCCGCAGGCGTACATCAGCTCCAGCATCGCACGATCGCGCAGGCCCAGCGCCGTGGTCACATCCGGAGCGTCCAGCAAGCCCTCGATTTCGCGTTCGGCCAGTGCCTTGGGCAGGCTGCGCGGCATCTTCGGCCGCTCGATCAGCAAGGTCGGATCATCGAAGCCCGGCTCGGTGCGCGCGAGGTAGGCGTAGTAGCGGCGATAGGCCGAGTGCCGCCGCGCGATCGAGCGCACCGCCACCGGCTGCCGGCCATGACTGGCGGAAATATCCTCGCGCCTCGCCGTGCGCAGGCTGCGCCCGCGAGCGGCCAGCCAGATCGCCAGCGCCTCCAGGTCGCGCCGGTACGCCTCCAGCGTGCGATCGGCCAGACCATCCTCCGACCACACCCGTTCCAGAAACGCGGCGATGCTGCGCCGGTCCGCTTCGGCGATACTGGAACGGGTTTCTTCCTCATTCATGCGCACGATGCTGGCCATTGCGCGCGCACTACGCAAGCGATCTGCCGCCGATGCCGATGAATCCGTCTTCCGCCGACCTGCCCAGCCCGCCGTGGCGCCGGCTGCTGGCGCTGGTCTACGACCTGCTGATCGTGCTGGCGATCGTGATGGTGGTCGGCCTGCTGTGCCAGCTGGCCACCGGCGGCACCTTGATCGATACCGGCGTCCGCACCGCTGTTCCGCCCTGGTATCAGGCCCTGCAAGGCGTGGTGGTGTCGGCCTATTTCATCAGCTCGTGGCTGCGTGGCGGCCAGACCATCGGCATGCGTCCGTGGCACATCCGGGTCACCCGCGACGACGGCGGCGCACCCTCGCTGCGGCAGGCGGCGATCCGCGTGCTGGCGGCGGCGGCACCGCTGTTGCTGCTCATGCTGGAACCCCGGCTCGGGCTGTCGGCGACGCTGTGGACGATGCTGGCCGTCTGGGCCGGCTGGTTCGCCGTGGCGCTGTTCGACCCGCGCCGGCGCGCCCTGCACGACATCCTCGCCGCCACCGAGGTTCGTCTAACTGATTGATCGGGATGGCGACTGCCCGTGCGGCATCGCACCACAGCGCAGGCAAACCGCGCTAAGATGAAAGCGTTCTCCTCCTTTGGTCATCTCTCTCGATGCTTTATCAAATCCACGAATGGCAGCGCTCGTTTCTCGGCCCCCTGAGCCATCTGGCACAGGCCAGCGCCAGCATGCTCAACGACAACAGCAATCCGTTCACGCAGTTGCCCGGCGCACAGCGGATGGCGGCTGGCTACGAGTTGATCCATCGCCTGGGCAAGGATTACGAAAAACCCGAGTTCGGCATCCACAGCGCCACCGCGCACGATCACGAGATCGCGGTGATCGAACGCGTCGCACTGGAAAAGCCGTTCTGCCAGTTGAAGCGCTTCAAGCGTTTCAGTGACGATCCGGCCACCATCGAGCGAATGAAGATCGACCCGGTGGTGCTGGTGGTGGCGCCGCTGTCGGGCCACCATTCGACGTTGCTGCGCGACACCGTGCGCACTCTGCTGCGCGATCACAAGGTCTACATCACCGACTGGGTCGACGCGCGCATGGTGCCGGCCGCCGAAGGCACCTTCGGGCTGGACGACTACGTCGCCTACATCGAGGACTTCATCCGGCATATCGGCGCCGAATCGCTGCACGTGATCTCGGTATGCCAGCCGACGGTGCCGGTGCTGGCCGCGGTGTCGCTGATGGCGGCGCGCGGCGAAGCCACGCCGCGCAGCCTGACCATGATGGGCGGCCCGATCGATCCGCGGCGCAGCCCCACCAGCGTCAACAACCTGGCCACCAAGCAACCGCTGTCGTGGTTCAAGGGCAACGTGATCCACACCGTGCCGACCAACTACCCCGGCCGCGGCCGCGAGGTCTATCCCGGCTTCCTGCAGCACGCCGGCTTCATCGCGATGAACCCGGGCCGTCATCTCAGTTCGCACTGGGACTTCTACCAGGATCTGGTCCGCGGCGATCTCGACGACGCCGAGTCGCACCGCAAGTTCTACGACGAATACAACGCCGTGCTGGACATGCCGGCCAAGTTCTACCTCGACACCATCGCCACGGTATTCCAGCAGTTCCTGCTGCCGCGCGGGCTGTGGGACGTGAACGGCGAACGCGTCACGCCCAGCGCCATCACCAGCGCCGCACTGCTGACCATCGAAGGCGAACTGGACGACATCTCCGGCCTCGGCCAGACCGAATCGGCGCACGACCTGTGCAGCAACATTCCGGCGAAGCGGCGCATGCACAAGGTGGTCGAGGGTGCCGGCCACTACGGCATCTTCAGCGGCCGGCGCTGGCGCGAGGCGGTGTACCCGCAGGTGCGCGACTTCATCCACCGGTTCGACCGGCCGGCGGCCTGAGAGGCCGGAAAAATCGCCCGCCTGCCGTGACCGCAGGGAATGCCCGTGGCGCAACCGCGCATCACCGGCATGACATCAGGCATGCGCGAAGAACGCCGCGAAGGCGGCGGCCGTGCGCTCGATGCCGGCGTCGTCGATGTCCAGATGCGTCACCAGCCGCAGCGTGGGCAGGTAGCCGATGCTGATGCGGATGCCGGCGCCGCGCAGATGGACGTCCAGTTCGCGCAGGCGCTCGGCCGGCACGTCGATGAACACCATGTTGGTGTGCTGGCCGAGCACGTCGATACCGGCGATTCCACGCAGGCGGCCAGCCAGATGCGCCGCACGCCGGTGGTCCTCGGCGAGCCGCTCGACGTGGTGATCGAGCGCGTACCGGCCCGCCGCGGCGAGCATGCCCGCCTGGCGCCAGCCGCCGCCGGCGACCTTGCGCCAGCGCCTGGCCTTGTCGATCAGCGCCGCCGAACCGACCAGCACCGAACCCACCGGCGCGCCCAGCCCCTTGGACAGGCACACCGACACGCTGTCGAAATGCCGCGCGATCGCGCGCGCGCTCACGCCGCAGGCCACCGCCGCGTTGAACAGCCGCGCGCCATCCAGGTGCAGACCAAGGCCGCGCTCACGGGCAAAGTCGTGCGCCGCCTGCAGGTAGTCCAGCGGCAGCGCGCGACCGTGCCAGGTGTTCTCCAGCGCCAGCAGGCGGGTGCGGGCGAAATGCGGGTCCACCGGCTTGATCGCCGCCGCCAGCCTGTCCAGCGGCAGGCTGCCGTCGGCGTCGTGCGCAATCGGCTGCGGCTGGATCGATCCCAGCACCGCCGCGCCGCCGCCCTCGAACTTGTAGGTATGCGCATCGGCCCCGACCAGGTATTCGTCGCCGCGCTCGCAATGCGCCATCAGCGCCAGCAGGTTCGACTGCGTGCCGGTCGGCACGAACAGCGCCGCCTCGAAGCCGAGATCGTCGGCCAGCCGCCGCTGCAGCGCATTGACCGTCGGATCCTCGCCATAGACGTCGTCGCCGACCTCCGCCGCCAGCATCGCCGCGCGCATCGCCGCGGTCGGACGGGTCACCGTGTCGCTGCGCAGATCCACCCCGTCCACCGCCCACCTCTCGCCCTGGCCAAAGACGCTACTTTGGCCTGCCCCAGTGCCTGTGGCAAGGGGCGGGCAGCCGCGGGGTCAAATCCATTTTGCGATCGGGATCATGATATTCACCGAGCTTATCAAGATTCCAGCCTGGAAGATTCTTTGCGCGATGAAATTCACAGTCTTGTCACTGTGCTTCCTGCACTGCTTTGCCATGGAATGGCAAACAAGCAGAATCAGGAAAAAGAAAGAGCTCGCAAAAACCGCTTGTAAAAAACCAACGCCGCCCGGCAAAAAATACCAGCTTGCAAGCCAATGGAGCCCCGTGAGCGAAAGGCTGAAAAAGAAAACTGCCCGAATGATATTCATATCGATCGGCTCGCTGATTTTGGGTTGAACAAGAATCCCGGAGTCGAAGAATCCCCTACTTCTCCGGGACGCTTCCCATGATTAAAGTGGTTGGGCCACACAATGCGGAAGTCCACCAGTGCCAATATTGGTGCATGCAACAATCCAGCTGGACGTATAGACGGTAGTAGGGATGTTTATTCCCATTTTTTGCAAGTTCGAGATTTGCGCCGAACCCGCCGCCAGTCCTGATATTGTTGCCGGAAACACGTATGTCTTACTCCCGCCACCGGACGCTTCAAGCGGGGTTTCCGGGATAGGATTTCCGACCGCATCTTTAGATGACCCCTCCACATAAACGAACGCTTCCGTTGCGAAATCATAAGATATCACAGAAGTGCTTCCATCAGGGAAGCGCAGCGTAACAAGCATCGTGATTGGTATTTTCACCAGAGGAGTAACATTAACTGCATTCAGCACAGTCCCGGCTGCGGCTCTGATTACATTGGGCCAAGCGTCAAAATTTGAGAAGTTTCTTTGTGAGTCGAGAGCAGCTTGTCTGTATACAGGTACCTGCACCATGTCAAATGCAGTCATGTTTCGTACGCCGGCTGCTGCTGACATAGCCCCCATACGGTTTGTAGGCATTGCATATGACTGAGAAGGTACGCTGATACTTACTGAAGCTGCGGCTGTTGCATATGTACTGTTGCCATTAACATCATAGAAATTTTGTACAGCATTAAACAAGTTTTGTGTTGCGACGTCATTTGGCACAATAGTTATGTAGGTTGATGTATGAGGCGCCGTCAGCAGTCCTTGCCCAGCTATGCTGTAGTGAGTAAGTTTACGGTATACGAAATCATATATATAATGATCACCATTACCTTCATCTAAAGCTTCTTGACGGAGATCAGCAGGCCCGCAGCCATTGCATGTGGTGGCAGTAACGGTTGCTTTTGTGGCGTTTGCGATGCTCAGCAGAGAAATAAAGCTCACGAATAATATGCTTTCCTTTAGCATCATCGCACTCCTTGGCATTGATAAAAGTTTTCATGACTGAGGTTCGTGGCTAATCGTGTGGTTGCGATAGGAGCGCCGGTTGCCCGGCGGCCCCTAGGCCGCAACCGTTACACTAACATACAAGAAACGAGAACAATTCTTGCATTTATGTAGGAATTACCCTACTTGATGCACACCATGATCGACATCGAATCTCGGCCGGGAAATTGCCAGCCTGATGCGGAACCGGCTCATGGCAACGATCGAGGGGGCGTCATTTCGCCGCCGTTCGGGATCGACGGCATCGGACGCGACAGACAGGCCGCGCCAGCTGCCTGACCCCGGCCGCCATGTCCCTCACACGCGCCGCCGGAAATACAGCCATGCGGCCAGTGCCAAGAGCAGTGCCGGCAGCAGGTTGGCGGGCAGCGGCGGCATGCCGTAGACGGTGCCGAAATTGACCATCGCCTTCTGCAGGAAGAACCAGCCGATCGCCAGCAGGATGCCGATGAAGATGCGCTTGCCCATGCCGCCGGAGCGCAGCGCGCCGAAGGCGAACGGCATCGCGCACAGCACCAGCACCAGCACGTTGAACGGATACAGCGCGCGCGCCCAGAATGCCACCGAGTAAGTGCCGGGACTTTCGCCGTTGCTTTGCAGGTAACTCATGTTGCGGCGCAGGTCGCGCATCGAAAGGTACTGCGGCAACACCACCGATTGCGCCAGCACCTGCGGGTCGAGGCTGGACTGCCAGTTCTGCCTGGCGATGGTGGTGGTGTGCGTGCCCTGCGCATCGAGCGTGGTGCTGCGCACGTTCTCGAGCACCCATTGATGGCCGTCGTGCTCGGCGGTCCTGGCCCACTGGAACCGGTCGAGCCGGCCATCGGCGGTAAAGCTGAACACGCGCACGTCGTTCAATTGCACGGTGCTGACGCCGTCATGCTGCTTGAGCGTGGTACCGCGGGCATTGATGACATTGTCGCCGTCGTGCGCCCACAGCCCGCTGCCGGTCTCCATGCCGAGCTCGCTGGAATGCCTGCGCAACTGCATCGCCTGCGCCTGCTGGTCGCCCCATGGCGCCACCGTCTCGCCCATGATCACCACGCCGACGATCAGCACTGCGACCACCCCGACCGCCGACCCGGCGATGCGCAATCGCGACATGCCGGCGGCCCGCAAGGCGGTCAGCTCGCCGGTGGCGGCCAGGCCACCCAGGCCGAGCAGGCCACCGATCACCGCGGCATAGGTGAACATCTGGTAGGCCCGGCGCGGAAACGTCACCAGCACATAGACCACGGCATTGCCCAGGGTGTAGCCGTGCTTGCCGACGTGGATCAGCTGGCGCAGGAACTGGGTCACCGCATCCATGCCGGTGAGCACCAGCCACACCATCAGCAGCGAACCGATCACGCTCAGCCCGACCAGCCGGTCGACCCGCTTGATGTTGAACACGCCCAGCGGGGACAGGCTCATGCCGGTTGGCCCGTACGCGCCTTGCGCGGCGTGTTCTGTTTCCACAGCATCCAGCCGGCCAGCAGCAGCACCAGCGCATGCAGCGCCCAGATCGGTGCCGCGTTGTGCCAGTGACCCTTGCCGATCTGCGAACGGCCCAGCATCAGCAACACGAAGTAGAGATAGAAACTGACGACGGCCAGCAGCAGGCGGCCATAGCGCGGTTCGCGCGGATTCTGTCGCGACAGCGGCAACGCCAGCAGCAGCAGCACCAGCGTCATCGGCGGCGCGCTGGCGCGCCAGGCCAGTTCGGCACGCGCCCCCGGATCGCCCGAGCGGGCCAGCGTGGCGCTGTCCAGCGCATGCATCGGGTCATCGTCGCCGTCGTCGACCTGCACGCTGGAAAGCGAGGTGTCGTTGCGCTCGTATTGCATCTGCCGCCAGTTGTCGGCGCCCAGTGGTATGTCGTATTGCCAACCGTTGCGGAACGCGATGAAGCGCCCGCCGCCGTTGCTTTCCTGATACAGCCGGCCGCTGGCCGCATTGACCACTTTCAGGTGCGGATGGCCGTCATTGCTGTTGCGCTGGGTGGCGACAAAGGTGCGTCCGAGCCGGCTGCCGTCGCGGCTCATGCTGTCGACGAAAATGATGCCGCCCTTGCCCGGCAGTTCGGTAAAGCGGCCCGCATCCAGGCCGGCGGCGATCACCGAACGGTTGGCCACCGCCACCATCGTATTGCTGGTGCGCACGGCCCATGGCCCCAACCACATCGAAACCACCGCCGTGATCGCGACCAGCAGCACGCCCAGGGCCAGCACCGGCCGCAGCAGTCCGCGCGGCCCCATGCCGGAGGAGGCCAGCACGTGGATCTCGCTTTCCCGATACATGCGGCCCAGCGCCATCAGCACGCCGACGAAGCTGGCCAGCGGCAGCAGGTTGCTCAGCCCGTCGAGCGTGCGCAGACCCAGCACCTGGAACATCACGCTGGCCGGAAAACTGCCGTTGGCGACCTGCTGCAGCACCTGGGCGAACGCGCTGCCGGCGACGATCACCAGCAGCACCACGAGCGTGGCACCCACGGTCTGCGCCAGCTCACGCAGAAAATAGCGGTCGAGTATGCTCAGCATGCGATAAACTTGTCTGCTCGCCAGCCGGCCAGAACGGGTCGGCAAACCGCAAGTCTAGCCTGTCCGGCCGCTGCCGGGCCCCACAGGAAACACTCGATGACACTTCAGTTCAGCCTCGACGCCACTGCCCCCGAAACCGCCGACACCGCCTGCGTGGTGGTCGGCGTCTACGAACAAGGCATGCTGACCAGTGCCGCCGCACGGGTGGACAGCGCCACCGGCGGCGCGATCAAGCGCCAGATCGAAAGCGGCGACATCACCGGCAAGGTCGGCAGCAGCACGCTGCTGTACGCACCGGCCGGCGTCACCAGCAGGCGCGTGCTCGTGGTAGGCCTGGGCGCGCAGAAATCGTTCGATGCGGCGCGCTTCCACAAGGTCAACGTCGAGGCGACGCGCGCGCTGGGGCGTCTGCCGGTGGCCGACGCCGTCTCCTGGCTGACCGAGATCGACGTGCCCGGCCGCGACAGCGCCTGGCGCGTGCGCATGGCCGCGCTGGCGGCCGACCATGCCGCCTACCGCTATACCGCCACGTTCAAGCCGCGCGACAAGGGCACACAACCGGAGCTCGCCGCGATCGGCTTCGCCGGCGGCGCCGACGCGCAAGGCGGGCTCGATCAGGCCCGGGGAATCGCCGAAGGCGTGCGCTTCACCCGCGAGCTGGCCAACCTGCCGCCGAACATCTGCAACCCGGCCTACATCGCCGAACAGGCCCGGGCGTTTGCCGAAGGCAAGGACAAGGTCAGCTGCACCGTGCTCGATCATGTCGAGATGGAAAAGCTCGGCTTCGGCTCGCTGCTCGCGGTCGCCCGCGGCTCGATCAACAAGCCCAGGCTGGTGGCCTTGAACTATCAGGGCGGTGCCGAGGGCGACAAGCCGTACGCGTTCGTCGGCAAGGGCGTCACCTTCGATTCCGGCGGCATCAGCCTCAAGCCCGGCGCGGGCATGGAGGAGATGAAGTTCGACATGGGCGGCGCGGCCGGCGTGCTCGGCGCCTTCGTCGCCGCGGTGAAGCTGGGCCTCAAGCTCAACCTGGTCTGCGTGGTGCCCACGGTGGAGAACATGCCGGACGGCGACAGCTACCGGCCCAGCGACGTGCTGACCAGCCTTTCCGGCCTCACCATCGAAGTGCTGAACACCGACGCCGAAGGCCGGCTGATCCTGTGCGACGCGCTGACCTGGACCGCGCAAACGTTCAAGCCGCAGGCGCTGATCGATGCCGCCACGCTCACCGGCGCCTGCGTGATCGCGCTGGGCAAGCACGCCAGCGCCGTGATGACCAAGCACGACGACCTCGCCGCCGAACTGCTCGCCGCCGGCGAGGAAACGCTGGACCGCGCATGGCGCCTGCCGCTGTGGGACGACTACCAGTCCCAGCTCGAATCCGGCTTTGCCGACGTCGCCAACATCGGCGGCAAGAGCGCCGGCGCGATCACCGCCGGCTGCTTCCTGTCGCGCTTCACCGAAGGCCAGCGCTGGGCCCATCTGGACATCGCCGGCACCGCCTGGGACGAAGGCCGCAAGGGCCAGGCCACCGGCCGCCCGGTGCCGCTGCTGGTGCAGTGGCTGCTGGACCGCTGCGAAAGCGCGAAGTGAGCGGAGAGGAGTGAGGAGTGAGAGAGAGCAACCGCCCGGCCAGCCGGGACTTGGACGTCACCGGCTCTTGCCAATCCCCACTCCTCCAACTCACTTCGCTTTTTCGAAGCGTGCGGCGTGAGCGAAGGCCGCCAGCCGGCACTCGCTCGCCGCACGCCGTGCTTCCTCTCACTCCTCACTCCACCTGACTCGCTCCTGCCCCATGCCCCGCGCCGACTTCTACCTGATCGACAAGCCGCGCTTCCGCGAGCAGCCGCTGCTGCTGGTCTGCGAGCTGGCGAAGAAGGCCTTCGCGGCGCGGCAGCCCACGCTGATCCTGACCCGCGATTACGCCCAGGCCGAGGCGCTGGATGAACTGCTGTGGGGGTTCGACGAGGACGCGCTGATCCCGCACCAGCTCGCCGGCGACGACGACGATGCGGATACCGCGGTGCTGATCGTGCCGCCGGGCATCGAAACGGCCGATCGCCCGTTGCTGATCAACCTGCGCGAAAACTGCCCCGCCGGCCGTTTCCAGCGCGTGCTGGAAGTGGTGGCCGCCGACCCGGCCGAGCGCGACGGCTCGCGCACGCGCTGGCGCGAATACCAGCGGCTCGGTTTCGAACTGCACAAGAACGACATGTAAGCCCGCCGAAGCCCGTAGGAGCGCACCCTGTGCGCGAATGCCCCTTCCCGGAAGCAGACAAAAAGCATTCGCGCACAGGGCGCGCTCCTACGGCGGAGCATTCGCGCACAGGGTGCGCTCTACCCAATCAGGGTCGTCCCGGAGTGCGCTGCCGGCGCCGCGACCACGAGCTGCGCCAACGCACCGGCCAGTTGCTCGCCGCTGACCGGCTTGCGCAGGAACCCGTCCATGCCCGCGGCGCGCGCGAGCGCCTCGTCTTCGCTGCCCGATCGTGCGGTCACCGCCACGATCGGCAGGTGCTGCCCGGCAGGTTCGCGCTGACGGATCATCCGGGCGATCTGGAAACCGTCCACGCCGGGCAGGTCCAGGTCCAGCAGTACCGCGTCGAAGCTGTCCTGGGCCAGCTCGGCCAGCGCGGCGAGCCCGTTGCCTACGTGACAGACCACGTTGCCCCGGCATTCCAGCAGGCCGCGGATCACCGCCGCCACGATCGTGTCGTCCTCCACCAGCAGCAGCCGATACGGCCGGCCTTCCGCCACGCCCGCGGCCGGCATCGGCACCGCCGCCGCCGGCTCGGGCAGCGGCAGGCGCACGCGGAACGTGCTGCCGTGCGCCAGCCGCGACTCCAGCTCGATGCTGCCGCCCATCATGTCCACCAGCTCGCGGCAGATCGCCAGCCCCAGCCCGGTGCCGGAGCGGCGCTGCGGCCCGTCCTCCTGCTCGAAGCGCTGGAACAGCCTCGCCTGGCTGGCCTCGGGTATGCCCGGGCCGGTATCGCTGACGCTGAACTGCAGGCCGTCGGCCATGCGCCGCACCCGCAGCGTCACGCCACCGTGCGCGGTGAACTTCACCGCGTTGTTGGACAGGTTCAGCAGCACCTGCTTGATCCGCACCGCGTCGCCGACCAGGGACTCCGGCAGGTCGTCCGCCATTTCCAGCACGAAGTCGATCCCCTTCGCGCGGGCCAGGCCCCGTCCGAGCTGCGCGACATCGTTGGCCAGCTGGCGCGGATCGAACGGCGCCGGCTCCAGCTCGAGCCGGCCGGCCTCGATCCGCGCCAGGTCCAGCGCATCGTCGAGCAGTTTCAGCAGCATGCCGCCGGAGCGCTGCATGGCCCGGGTGTAATCGTGCTGCAGCGGACTGAGCGGCGTGCTCATCAGCAACTCGGCCATGCCCATCACCCCGGTCATCGGGGTGCGGATCTCGTGGCTGAGGGTGGCCAGGAACTGCGTCTTCGCCGCGCTGGCCTCCTCCGCCAGATGCCGCTGCTGCTCGACCAGTTGCAGGCGGTGCCGCTGCGCCAGACGGCGGCGCCAGACCAGCAGCAGCCAGCCCAGGACGCCAGCCGCCAGCAGCAGGTACACCAGCCACGCCCACCAGCGCGCCCATGGCGGCGCCTGCACGCTGATCCTGAGCGGCGACGCCAGCTTGCTCCACACCCCGTCCGCACCGGCGGCCTTCACCTCCAGCGTGTAATCGCCGGCACCCAGCCCGGCGAATTCGCGCTGGCCGCGGCTGTCCACGTCGACCCAGCCGCTGTCGAAGCCGCGCAGCCGGAAACGGTAGTGGTTGCTCGCCGGGTCGATGTACGAAGCAAGCCGCGTGTCCACGCTCAGGTCGCGATCGCGCCAGCCCAGGGCCACCACCGGCTGGTCCAGCGCCAGATCCTGCACCCTGCCGTCGCGGCGCACGCCAAGGTGCGTCAGTGTCAGCGCCGCCGGCGGCGAGCCGGCGTGGCGCGACAGCGGGAACCGCCAGGGCTGGAACGCCACCACGCCGCCGCTGTTGGCGGCGAAGATGGTTCCGTCCGGCGCGACCACGGTGGCGGTGACGTTGAACTGTTTGTTCGCCAGCCCTTGCGCAGGCCCGAACGACATGAAGCGGTGCGTCCGCTGGTTGAACCGCCACAGACCGCTGGTGGCAAACACCCACGGATGATCCTGGTGATCGACGGACAAGGCCATCAGGTTGCTGGCGAAATCCGTGCGGCTGATGTCGACGGCATCGTCGCGGACGGCGCGGCCGCGGGCATACCGATAATGCGTGAGCGCGGTTTCGCTGTCCGCCCAGAAGCCGGTCGTGTCGAAGTCGATGCTGATGATCTGTTGCCGCGGCACGCCGGGGACAAAATCCAGCCTGCCGGTCGCGTCGTCCCGGCGCAGCAGCCCGCCGTCGGTGGCGTACCAGAGACTGCCCTGGTGGTAAGCGAGCTGTTCGGGAATCCGGAGATCCTCCGACGCCGTTGGCATCGGCACCGGCGTGATGGCCAGGCTGGCGGGATCGATCATGAACACGCCCTCGCCCCAGGCCGCGGCATAGATCCGCCCATCGCTGCCGGCCGACAGCAGCACCGGCCGCGTCAGGCGGGAATTACGCAGATCGATCGTGCTGAGCTTGCCGTGATCGAACAACTGCAGCCCGCCCGGCACCGCGATCCACAATCGACCCCGCGCATCCTCCGCCAGCGCCACCACCTGCCCGTGGATGCCCCGCACGACGTGCTGCACCTGCCCGGTGCCGGCATCGAGCTTGTCGACCCAGCCGTTGTCGCCGCCCACCCACAACTTGCCGTCACGGCCGAGCAGGATCACCGACGCCACGATATCGGACAGGCTGTCCGGATCGTCCGGGATGTGGGTGAAACGCGTGAACCCGTCCCAGCCCGGCGGCAGGTAGGCGATGCTGGATTCCTCGAAAGTGACCCACAGTCCGCCCTGGCGATCGAGCGCCGTCTGCCAGACCTTGTTGCCGGGCAGGGCTCCCGGCAGCAGGGGGTGACCGGCGACCGATTGCAGCCTCCCGTCGCGATGTTCCAGCAACAGCCCGTCGGCCTTGCCGATCCACAGCCTTCCCTGCCGATCGCGGGTGCTGCTGAGGATGCGCAGCGCCGACAGGCGCCGGTTCGCCATCGGCCGCGCCACGCCATCGCGACCGATGACCAGCAGGCCGCCATCGAGCGCCACCCGCACGTCGCCGCGGCCGCCGTCGATGTGCCAGACCTTGCCCACGTCGCCGTGAAATGACGGATCCACCGGCACCCGCCGGATCGTGCCGTCGGGTTCGCGCAGGTACAGGCCGCTTGCCGCCCCGATCCACAGGCGGCCGTCCGGTTCGGCCAGCAGGGCCCGGGTCTCGCCGAACGACGCCGCGTGCGTCCCGTCGACGTCCAGCGGAATGTGGTCGAAGCCCTTGCCGTCCGCCCGCATGCGGTCGAGTCCCGCATCGGTCGCGAACCACAACTTTCCGTCCGGCGTCTGCGCCATGCTCCAGACTTCATTGCTGGCAAGGCTGGCCGGATCGCCGGCGGCGTGTTCCCAATGCCGGAATCGGCCGTCCGACGGCCGATAGAGGGTCAGTCCGGTCGAGATGCCGCCGGCCCAGACGCCGTCGTCGCGATCGACGAAGATCGCATAGACCGCACCCGCGGGCATGGAATGCGGATCGCCCTGCTCATGCCGGAAAACCTTGAAGCTGACCCCGTCGTAGCGCACCAGGCCGCTGGCCGTGGCGAACCACATCAGGCCGTGGCGATCCTGCGTTACCGCATAAACCGTCCCGCTGGGCAGGCCATCGGCCACTCCGTAGCGGCGAAACTGGGGTGTCGCCAGGGGCGCCGGTGCGACGGTCGACGCAGCTGCCGATGCGCCCGCCGCGGATGCCGACGAAGAGACAGCCAGAATCGCATTCAGCACGAATGACGCAAGCATGCACCGTCCCCTGTTCCCTCCCCATCATGCCAAATCCCGCCGGATGCGGCGAGCGCACTGGGCGGAGCGGCGGAACAGTCTGTTTCGCGGCGGCCAACTGGCGCCGCCGGACGGGATCGGCCAGACTTTCCCCCCATGCTCCGCTCGCGCTCAATCTTCCGGCTGCCCTGGCTCGCGGCGACCCTGCTGGCTTGCACGGCCGCGCATGCCGGCGGCACCGGCTACCGCTACGACACGGTGCACAGCCAGATCCTCTTCAGCATCACCCACGACGGCTACTCGCGGCCGTTCGGACGGCTGCACATCGCCCGCGGCTGGCTGCGCTTCGATCCCGACGACTGGAGCAAGTCGGCGACGGTGCTGGACATCGACCTTGCCGGACTGGACATGGGCGATGCGGACTGGAACAAGGCGGTGCTGAAGCCGGCCTTGCTCGACGCGGCGCACGACCGCTACGCGCATTTCGCCAGCACCTCGGTACAGCGCATCGACGACCGCCACGGCGTGCTGCGCGGCCAGCTCACGCTGCGCGGCATCACCCGGCCGGTGAGCCTGGCGTTCACCCTCAACCGGGTGGGCAGGACCATCTACGGCCTGCACACCGTGGCGGGCTTTTCCGCCAGCACCACACTGGACCGCACCGATTTCGGCATCATCGCCCACCCCGGCTCGATCGGCCGGCACGTGACCGTCTGGCTGGAGATCGAGGCGATCCGCGACGACCGGGCCATTCCGCCCGGCAAGGACCGGCCATGAACCTGCGCAGCGACGACAGACAATGGGGCGCGGTCGCCCGGTTCTTCCACTGGACCATGGCGCTGGGCATCCTGGGCAACGGCGTGTGGGGTCTGCTGATGACGGAAATGAAACCGTCGATGAGCAAGATCAACGTGTACGCGCTGCACAAGTCGATCGGCCTGACCCTGCTCGCGCTGCTGCTGCTGCGGCTACTGTGGCGCACCGTCGACCGCCGCCCGCCGGACGAGCCGGCGCCGCGCTGGCAACAGCGCGCCGCGCACCTGGTGCATGGCGTGCTCTACGTGCTGGTCGCGGCGATTCCGCTCAGCGGCTGGTGGTACAACTCGCTGCGCGGCTTTCCGCTGCAGTGGTTCAAGCTGTTCAACCTGCCGGCGCTGGCCGGCAGGAATGTCGCCGCGTCGCGGTTCGCCCATGCCGTGCACGAGTACCTGTTCTGGCTACTGCTGCTGGTGCTGGTGGCGCACGTCGGCGCCGCCTTGAAGCATCACGTGTTCGACAGGGACAACGTGCTGCGGCGCATGCTGCCGTTCGGCCGTCCGCGCCGCGCTTCCACCCCGCCGGGAGACTCCTGATGAAACGCCTCGCCATGCTGCTGTGCCTGCTGACCCTGCCCGCCGCCGCCGGCGCCGCCGACTACACGGTGCAGCCGGCCGCCAGCAAGCTCGCCTTCAGCGGCAGCTTCCAGGGAGCCGGCTTCAGCGGCAGCTTCGGCCAGTGGACGGCGGCGATCAGCTACGACCCGGCTCATCTCGCCACGTCGAAGTTCGATGTCGACGTGGTGCTGGCCAGCGCGAAGACCGGCGACAGCGATCGCGACAGCGCGCTGCCCGGCGCGGACTTCTTCGACGTGGCGAAATATCCGCAGGCACATTTCGTGACCACCGCATTCCACCGCGACGGCGCCCGGGTCGTCGCCGACGGCAAGCTCACCCTGCGCGGCGTGACCCGTCCGATGAGCCTGCAGGTGACGTTCGCGGCGCACGGCAGCGGCGCCACGCTGGACGTGAGCGGCAGCGTCAAGCGGCTCGACTTCGGCGTGGGCGGCGGCGACTACGCCGACACCTCGGTGATCGGCAACGACGTGAAGATCACCGCCCACCTGCAGCTCGCGGCGAAATGACCGCGCAAGGCAATCCGCAGGAGCCCACCCTGCGGGCCGGGCGAATGCCGCAGGAGCGCACCCTGTGCGCGAATGCCCTCGGGAGCCGCCCGTAGGAGCCCACCCTGTGGGCGAATGCTCTCGGGAGCCGCCCGTAGGAGCCCACCCTGTGGGCGAATGCTCCTCGCCCAACGCAAGGGCATTCGCGCACAGGGTACGCTCCTACGGGTGCGCGGGGTGTCCTATTGCGGACCGGCGAGAAACGCGCGCAGCATCGCCGCATCGAACGGCCAGTCCAGTTCGCGGCCGTCGCGGCGGTCGCTCAGCACCGGCACGCGGGTGCCGTAGCGCTGTTCCAGTGCCGGCGAATCGTCCACCCACACGCTGTCGAAATCCGGCGCGCGCGCCGCGGCCAGCACGGCAACGGCCTGGTCGCACAGGTGGCAGTCGTCGCGCTGGTAGAGGATCAGATCGGCCATGCGGCTGCGAATGCACTGCCAGGAAAGGGGACGCCGCGTAGAATATCCGGTCAACCCCTTCGTCAGCAGCATTCCGCCATGGCCGTCAGCGTATTCGACCTGTTCAAGATCGGCATCGGGCCGTCCTCCTCGCACACGGTCGGGCCGATGCGCGCCGCCGCGCGCTTCGCCGAACGCTGGCTGGACGAGAAAGGCGTGCTGGACCGGGTCGCGCGGGTGCAGGC